>JABIQT010000026.1 GCA_018667995.1 Candidatus Latescibacterota bacterium | reverse complement strand
CGTTCCTATTACGAATGGTCGCTTCAATCTGGGCGTGTGGCAGGGCATCTACCTTTGCGAGCACCGGGACCGGGCTATGGGTAGAGATCTGGTCATTACCATGTGGGGCAAGGAGGGCGAAGCGAGTTAGTATCCCGACCAGGGAGAGCCGGCTTCCAGATCGGGTTGGATTCTGTCCGTCACGTCGCCGCCATCCCACCGATATGGGATAGGATACAGTGTTTGGTCTCTATCCGCGAGCGGCAACATGGTGGGTACATTTCCGTGACGTGCCGAATTTCGGGCGGCGATGGCAACTTCGAGGGCTTGGCGGAGATCAAAGCCCGAAATCCATAGTTCGGAACCTGTTTGGACCGCATCTATGAACGATCGGATTGAAGTGCCAAGGTAGTAGAACTCGGGGAATTCATAGGGTGTGAAGGGGCGATCCTGGCGAATCCTCCGTCCTTGTGAGTCAAATCCCTGGTAGATCTCCGGTGGATCCCAGTCCCAGCGTACCAGTGCATTGTCGGACCAAACGTCAACACCGCTAAATGGCGTCTTCGTGCCAAAGATGGAGACTTCCAGCCCATTCGTCATTCGCAACCGCCCGTTGACAATCAGTCCCGCATCTGAATCCCCATTCAGCACGTCCTCGGGCGTAGCCCAGGCGGTAACTTCTTGGACTTCCGCACCGGCGAACAGTCGAAGGACCGAAATGTGCTGGCACCCCCCTCCTGAGATCTCCCCGCCCCAATTGTGGACGCTGCCACCAGTCAATCGACCGAAGTCTCCATTTTGAAGCCACATACCCGCTTCGTGGACTTCTCCCATCGCTCGTTGAAGATTGCCTCCGCCGAAAACGACACCTTGATCTGCGCAGGCTTTGACCATTTCATCCGCGTCCGAAAGAAGTGCCCCAATGGGTTTGTCCGTCGTCACTCCCCTGACGCCCGCAGCAACGGCGGCCAGCACTGCGCCTTTTATGAACTTGCCTGGCAACACGATCGCTGCGATATCGGGCTGCACCTCTTCAAACAACGTGGCCGCATCCTGATACACCGCTTTCACGCCGAATCTCTCCCCAACGATCTGCCGCCGAGTCGGATTGTATTCGGCGATCGCGACCAATTCCGTATCGGGCAAGGTGTTGTAGACGTGGGCATAGTGCTGCCCCATACGACCACATCCGATGACGGCCACTCGCAGTTTATCCGACATGGTAGGGCATCCTTTCCACCAGAGCATGACTTCGATCCGGTTAGAGGTAGTTATTGTTCGTCAGAATATGAGTAACCGACAAGAAGGTTGGAATTCTTGCTATACTCAGTGGTATTTTGAAAATGATTGATAGGTCCAGGCTTTTAGCCCGTGCACAGAATAGACTGTCGTCTCGAAATCCCGATCCATTGTAGTTCCACAAGCACTATGCAATGTTATTTCGATCTGATGCGACACTATAATACATTCCGAGGTGCCGAAGATGCGGAGACAGGGACCGCAATTTACCTTTGTATCTCTGATTTTATGCTGATCCAGGAGCGGTCCCGGTATAGATCTCAAGCGTTATCCCATGTTGGGAGAACATACGATTAACGCCATTTTACCAGATCATACCATCGTGCATACTAGTGAATTTGGCTTTAGATGATGAAGATAATTGGTTGCCGACTACTGTCAAATCTTCTTTGGATATGTGCGCTTTGTAGCTCCGAAGCCATAAACGGGTGAGTCCGTTCTAACTTGACGTAGAAATCGGTTTGCAGTTCATTTTGACATAGATTTCAATTATCCCATATCTCATCAGGATTTTCATGGACCGTTTGATAAGTTTTTTTGGACTGTTGGCCATGCTGTTCTTGGCCTGGCTGCTGTCTACAAATCGCCGAAAAATGAATGTGCGACTTATCATCAGTGGGATCGCACTTCAACTTGTTCTGGCGGTCGTGCTGCTGAAAACCGGCCCAGGACAGGCTGCCTTCGTCTGGGCGCGTATAGTTGTGGATCGGGTCGTTGGATTCTCGAATGACGGGTCACGGTTCCTGTTTGGAGGACTCGTTGATATGGCGCCGGTGGGGTTCTCCATCCTGCCTATGGTGATCTTTGTTTCCTCGATTACCGGCGTGCTCTTCTATCTGGGCATCCTGCAGTGGATCGTCCGCCTCATGGCGCGCGTGATGGTCTACGTGATGAATACGTCTGGATCCGAATCGCTGGCTGCCTCGGCTAATGTCTATCTGGGTATTTCCACCGCACCACTGGTCATTGTGCCTTATCTCAGATCAATGACGGGATCCGAGATCATGGCGTTAATGACTACAGGCATGGCAACAGTCGCAGGCTCCGTGCTCGCCGCCTATGTCACCTTCGGAGTGGACGCCGGCCATCTTATGGCCGCATCATTGATGTCCGCTCCCGCGGCTCTGGTGATCTCCAAAATTATGGTCCCCGAGACGGAATCATCCCCCACAATGGGTGTCGTAAAGGTCGATATTCCGCGCCTGGACGCCAATGTCCTTGACGCGGCCTGTCGGGGCGCATCCGATGGCATGAGGCTGGCACTCAACATAGCGGCCATGCTCATAATTGCTATCGCATTTGTCTCGCTGTTCAACTGGATAGTAGGGCAGGTAGTCCTTAACGGAAGCGCCCTGAGCCTGGAACGGGTCCTGGGGTGGCTTGGTGCGCCACTGGCGTGGCTCATGGGCGTTCCATGGGCCGAGGCACCGCAGGTTGGAATGCTGATTGGAAAGAAAACGATCCTCAATGAATTTCTCGCCTACCAGGATCTCGGGCAGCTCCGGTCACAGCTCTCTGATCGATCCTTTATCATAGCAACTTACGCCCTTTGCAGTTTTGCGAATTTTGGTTCGATAGCGGTAATGATAGGTGGCATTGGCGGCTTGGTTCCCGAGCGGCGAAAGGATATTGCCCGATTCGGGATCCGTTCAATGATCGGAGGCGCTCTGGCCGCGAATATGACAGCGACCATAGCGGGGATCCTCATTTAGGGATGAGTCAGGCGGGATCGTCTGAAGGGACGGTACCTTGAAATGGTTGTAGAGTTTTTAAGTGGGTTGGGTGAATATGGTCCATACGGATCCACATTTTAGAATCACAGATGACACGTTGGTCGCGAGGCTGATGCGGAGAGCTGGTACTGTAGACTTCGAATCAGACAACTCCAATCTCGGAAAGATCTGTCAGCTATTCTCCACAATACCGTATGAAAATCTGACCAAGATCATTAAGTCCAATTCAGTGGTCAACCCCGCCAGCGCTAAGCGCCTTCCCGACGAATTTATCCACGACTATCTCACCCTTGGCACAGGCGGAACCTGTTTTTCGCTGACGGCTGCCTTCATCGCCGTACTCGATGCGGCAGGAATCGAGGCGCATCCGATTCTGGCCGATCGCTACTACGGTGTCGACACGCACTGTGCACTCGTCTTACCGCGGCAGGGCCAGATGCTCCTGCTCGATCCAGGTTACCTGTTGAATCGGCCAGTTCCACTTCCTATATCTAAACCGCAAATACAGGAAACTGGCATCAATAGCGTCGAGCTCGCTCCTGAGGATGCGGGCCGAAAGGTCGACCTGACTACGATTGTAGGGGATGATAGACGACACCGGTTAACCTATAAGATCGATCTTGTAGACGGGACGCGGTTCGGCAAAGCATGGGAAGATTCCTTTGCATGGGAAATGATGACCTATCCCGTCTTAACGCGGTACTGTTTCGGTCAGCACCACTATCTTCAGGGGACCACGCTTCGAGT
>JABIQT010000027.1 GCA_018667995.1 Candidatus Latescibacterota bacterium | reverse complement strand
TTACTTTCAAGTTCATGACAGATTGCATCTTCTCGGACCGTGCATCGCCAATAATCGATCTGCCGCCCAGCGCGCGTGGACCGAACTCCATGCGGCCCTGGAACCAACCGATCACATTCTCGTCTGCGATAAGCTCGGCCACCGTCTTAAAAAGGTCATCATCCTCATAGAAGATTGAAGTGTATCCATGTTCATCTATGAAACTCTTGATCTCTGCATTTGTAAATCCAGGCCCCAATAAAGATCCACTCTGGGTATCTTTACCCGTGCCTTTCCTTGGCTGATCGTAGTACCGGTGATGGGCATAGAGTGAGGCTCCGAGTGCGCCTCCGGCGTCGCCGGCTGCAGGTTGAATCCAAAGGTCGTCAAAGATACCCTCTTGCAGGATTTTACCGTTAGCCACACAGTTGAGAGCGACACCTCCCGCCAAGCACAGATTCTTCAGTCCGGATTCCTTCCGTAGATGACGAGCCATCCGCAGTACAATTTCCTCAGTCACGTCCTGCACCGAGCGAGCCAGGTCCATCTCTCTCTGCGTCACGGTGCTTTCTGGTTCACGAGCGGGACCTCCAAATAGCTGGTCGAAATGTTTGTTCGTCATTGTAAGGCCGGCACAGTAGTTAAAGTATTTCATGTTCAGCCTGAAAGAACCGTCCGGTTTTATATCGATCAGATGTTTGTAAATCAAATCTACGAATCGGGGTTCTCCATAGGGTGCCAGCCCCATGACCTTGTACTCGCCGGAGTTTACCTTGAAACCAGTGTAATATGTGAATGCTGAGTAAAGCAGGCCCAGAGAGTGCGGAAATTTGATTTCGCCCTTTAGCTGAAGGTCATTTCCCCGGCCGATTCCCCAACTGGAGGTCGTCCACTCGCCGACACCATCCATCGTGAGAACCACCGCTTCCTCAAATGGCGAGGGGTAGAAAGCGCTTGCCGCATGGGACTCATGGTGATCACAGAACAGTACTTTGCCACCAAATCCATCCAGGGCTTTCTTGATCGTGTCTGGCATCCAGAGTTTCTCTTTGAGCCACAATGGCATGGCCATGTTGAACGATCGAATGCCTGTCGGAGCGTAGCGAAGGTATGTTTCAAGAAGACGTTCGAATTTTGTCAGGGGTTTGTCATAGAATATGACGCAGTCGAGCTCATCAGGTGAGATCTCAGCGGCTTCCATGCAGTAGTTAACAGCGTTTCCAGGGAAGCGGTGATCGTGCTTTTTGCGCGAGAACCGTTCCTCTTGTGCCGCGCCAACGATATGGCCGTCGCGTACCAAGGCAGCTGCACTGTCATGATAGAATGCGGAAATACCAAGAATATTCATGTTTTAGGCGAGTAATATGTGATACTGAGCCGGATCCGTAAAACGGTGTGTTTAGACTTTTCAATATAATAGGCTATCTGGGATGTTCAAGCAAAAAGAAGCCAGTCCGATCTCCGTGAAACCGGCAGCTAAAACGAGTTGACCCGTTGGAAAGCGAGTTATATACTCCCGACGCTCCCCGCCCAATAAGAAAGATCTCTGCCCAATTGCCTCACGGGGCTCGCCCATGCCGCGACAGCAGCCCGAAATCTCGCTCGATTCAACCGTGAATGCCGGTTTGTCGACCAGAGCTATCCTGGTCGGCCTCGCTTTGGCAATACTGGTCAATGTTTGGGTACCCTACGGGTCCTTCCTTGTGCATTCCTCTCGTATGACGATGGCCCATCTTCCTATTGCCGTTCTGATTCCCTTCTTTTTTCTACTGTTGGTGGTAAATCCCGTTCTCCGTATCAGCGCCCCATCGAGAGTGCTGAACGCCGGAGAATTGGGTTTGATATTCGCCATGCTGTTCGTGGCCAGTCTGGCACCTGGGAAGGTGCTCGCGGCCTATCTATTCGGCGTAATGGCTACTCCTTATTACTATGCGACGACCGAGAATCAATGGGAACAGACGTTCTTCGACTATCTACCTGACTGGCTGCTCGTTCATAATGACGGGAATGCTCTCGTTTGGTTTTACGAAGGGCTTCCTCCCGGTGTAACTGATATTCCCTGGGAGCCATGGCTCGTTCCGCTGTTCTGGTGGATCATTCTGTTTGGCGTCATATTCTTCATGGGGGCCTGTGTGGCCACTATAATGAGAAAATCCTGGGTCGATCACGAGAGGATTTCGTTTCCCCTTGCCCGCCTGGCCGTGGATCTCATTCGCCACGAGGAGCGGGTCACCGGCCGGTTCCCGGTGTTTGTGCACGATCGACTCTTCCAGATCGGCTTCTGCCTGTCCCTCGGCGTTATGGCCTGGAATATCCTCTCCTTCTGGGGTGATTTGCCACCACTACCCGTTGGGTCGGCACATGGGATGTCATTGACGGTCATGGATGGCGCACAGCCGGTTCGTTTCGCCTTAAACGTTTATGCTCTGTGTTTCGCGTTCCTGGCTCCCATGGAGATTACCTTCAGTTTGTGGTTTTTCTCACTGTTTGGGACAATTGAGGGCGGGATTCTCAATCGGTTCGGTCTCGCAACCTTTGGTAGCCCGGTGGGCGCCGATGCTGTGGTCAAAGCTCAGTTTTTTGGAGGTTTTATTGTCTTTGTACTGGCGGGTCTCTGGACAGCCCGAAGACACCTCAAGCAAGTCATCCTGGATGCCATCCGGAACGGAGGCAAGGCGGATGGGGCAGAACTCATGTCCTATCGAGCAGCAGTCTTTGGTCTATTGGTCGGTATTGCCTATCTGGTCACGTGGCTTTCGGCGTCTGGACTGGACTGGTGGATGATTCCAGTGTTCCTGGGTTTTCTCACAATTCTGTACGTGGGCATGACTAGGATCGTCGCACAGACTGGTCTAGTCTTCCTGGATTTGCCCGTAAACGCCCATCATTTCTCGATACTCTTCACCGGATCCGGCAACATCTCCCCCACTAGCCTGACCACATTAGGCCTGGCATCCGCATACGCCAGAAATTGGAGGTCCGCCGGTCTGGGTACCATCGCCCACGTAGACAAGGTCGTATCGGATCTGAATTGCACAAAACGTCGTCTGCTCGGGGTACTTGTGCTTACCTTTATGATAAGTTTAGTATCCACAATGGTTTATACGATATATGTCGGATATACAACGACTGGGGCCTATAATTTCGGGACACGTGATGCGTTTGGCGGTATCAATGAATCCTACTACGATGATATTGTTCGCTGGATCCGGAATGCCAGTCAATTGCAACCTGCGGAGTTTGCGTTCATGCTTGGCGGCGGTGTAGTTATGGTGGTGCTGACCGTGCTCTCTCACCGCTTTCCGGGTTGGCCACTGGCACCTGTAGGTTTCACCGTGGCCTTCGCTGATATCAGCCGGTTGCTGATGTTCTCCCTATTCCTCGCTTGGTTGGGCAAGTTCCTTCTGATCCGCATAGGAGGCGTCACAGCCTATCGTCGAGCTCAGCCTCTGGTCTGGGGAATTCTTGTAGGTTACTGCGCCGGTGTCTTCTTAGGGTTCATCGTGGATTGGATCTGGTTCTACGGACGGGGACATGCGCTACACGACTGGATCTGACAGATTGTAGAAGTCAGGCGGCGCCAAGCTCTTCTATGCCTTCCGCGTGCCTATTACAGGCTGGGGAGATTCTACAGTAATCTCCAAATAGCTCCATGTGGGGGATATAGTTCTTCGGGCTATGGCGATTGACGGAATATCTGAATGATAGAGATTATCGGTTAGTTGATCACACTAAGTCATTCACCGATGCCGCTGGTTTCATTGGAGTAAAGATCATTACGTACGTCCGCGGACCCCAGAAAGCTAATGTGGGCCCCAGAAACACATTGCTTTGCTTCAGATCTCCGATGTTACTGGAAGGAATGTAGGCTCTACAACCTAAATCCGATAGAATTCCTCGATATCTCGCATCAATCTGTCGATCTCCGCCGCGTCGTGCCGGTCGAGGCTACCGGGACAACGTGTGAAGGTAGAGTCGATCACACCCCTCCGTTTTAAGATCTCCTTGCAGAAGACAACACCATGCAGCTGCTCGATGCTCAGTAGCGGCAATACCTTGGAGTGTACTTCTCGAGCACCTTCTACATTTCCCGAGCGATAGCGTTCGTATAGCGAGACCATGACATCGGTGAACTGGCAGGCGGGCATGGTGCCGGCCACTCCACGATTCAATTCGTCGATAAACCAACGACCACTAAAACCGGTAAACACTCCGTGCAATTCATCTCCACAGGTTTGCATCAGGGCAGACACGGAATGTCCGCAGGGCATCATTTCTTCCTTCACATAGCTGACATTCGGGATATCCAGCAGCAGGCTTTGAACAAACTGAGGTGAAAGACTGGATCCCAGGGGAGGATCAAAATTCTGGATGAACACGGGCCCTTCGATGGCTTCTGCGACAGCCGAATAGTAATCGATGAGACCATTCAGGTCCGGCTTGATTACATACGGCGGCAAGGCAATGGCTCCGTCCGCTCCGATATCACTGGAGAATCGAGTGAACATTACTGCCACCTCTGTGCTGACTCCCGCGACACCGGCGATCACAGGAATGCGCCCGTCCGCCTGGCGCACCACAATCTCTATGGCCTCTTTGCGTTCATCGTCGGACAATAGCCAGAATTCGCTCACCATGACCGGGTACACAATACCATGTGCTCCCGCATCAATGCAAAAATCGATTTCGCGTCGAAGACTTTCTACGTCAAGCAGGCCCCTATCCGTAAACGGGGTCTGCGGAATGGTAAAAATGCCGTGCCAGTGATCATTGGGATCGGACATTCTTTGCTCCTGTATTTATTGGTGAATAGTCTAAGATTCCAGTTCTGAGCTGATGGAGACTTCCCAGTCGCCCGTATCGGTTTCATGAAATGCCACCGAAAGTATATTTGGCCGACAGCAGGTTTGACAGTCCTCCACGTAGGACTGAAATATGCCTGCAGAGAGATCCGTGCAGATCTCATTTCCTTGTCCGCAGTATGCACACTGAAAAAGGCCGTATAGCTCCATCGGATTACCCTTTCAACCCGGTCATAGTGATTCCGCGCACGTAGTACCGTTGCAGTGCCATAAACAGTACTATGACCGGTATAGTTGCCATCGCCGATCCAGCGAGTATGCGCCCCCAGTAGATACCGTACGTGGTCGTGAAGTTCGCTATTCCTACTTGGATTACCTGCTTCTCCGGCGAGTTCATTACCACCAGCGGCCACAGAAAGCTTCCCCACTCTCCCATGAATGAAAGTAGCCCCAGAGTGATCAGCGCTGATTTCGCGAGTGGAATAGTTATGTGGCGGTATATACCGAG
This sequence comes from Candidatus Latescibacterota bacterium, assembly GCA_018667995.1. Classification (GTDB taxonomy): domain Bacteria; phylum JAAXHH01; class JAAXHH01; order JAAXHH01; family JABIQT01; genus JABIQT01. The sequence continues at coordinate 12,996 of JABIQT010000027.1, read as the reverse complement.
GACTGAACAGCCGTCGATTCGTGCCGAATCTTCAAGGTCTCTGGGCATGTCACGGAAGAACTGCCTCAGAAGAAAAATGCCAAATGCACCGAAAAGCGGTGGAACGATGAGAGCGGCATAGCTGTCTATCCAGCCGAGCGACCGGATTACCATGAATAGGGGCATGAATGTGACTTCCCCCGGAATAATCATGGTAGAAAGTACGGCCATAAACAGTATATCCCGACCCGGGAATCTGAGTCGGGCAAAGCTGTATGCCGCCAATGACCCAACCAGTAAGCTTCCAAATGCGACGGAGATAGAAATCAGGAGTGTATTGAGCAGGTATCGGGCGAAGGGAACCGCCGTGAAGACCTTGATATAGTGTTCGAATGTCGGTTCTGAAACCCAGAATGCCTGCCACCGAAGGGGAAAGGCGTCAGCGAAAATAGCCGATTGTGGTTTCAACGACGAGACGGTCATCCAAAGAAATGGTATCAGGAATAGAAATCCCAGGATGGATAGCGATATGTATCTGATGGTTTTTTTCATGTTGATTTCAGACCAATCGCCTAGTAAAGCGATTCACGTTTCAGGAGTCGCATCTGAACAAGGGTGAGCAGAAGGATAATTCCAAATAGGACAAATGCCATGGCTGAAGCGTAACCTACTTTAAGAAATAGAAACATTGCTTTGTAGATATAGTACACCACCACGTTTGTGGAGTTGAGCGGCCCGCCGTTTGTCATGACGAAGATCGGCGCGAAGAGCTTCATGGCGTCTATGGATGTAATAACCAGTACGAAGAGCATAGACTGGTTGAGCATGGGGAGCGTTACGTGTCGGAATCTCTGCCACCGGCTGGCGCCGTCGACGATCGCCGCCTCGTACAGCTGGTCCGGGATGGCCTGCAGTCCCGCCAGGAAAATAAGCATGAAGAATCCGCAACTTTTCCAGACGCTCATGGCCATGATTGCCGGCATCGCCTGTGAGGTGCTCGCAAGAAACAACTGTTTGGGAAGTCCCAGCTGTGTCAGTAGGCCATTGATGATCCCGGCATCGACATTATAGAGTAGTTTCCAGATAATAGCGACTACGACCATGGATGTGACCACTGGCACGAAGAAGGCGCTACGGAAAAGGGTTATTCCTTTAATTTTCTCGCGAATGAGCAAAGCCAATCCCAGGGCCGTCGCTGTTTGGACAGGTACCACAACAAGGGCGAAGTATCCAGAATTCATCAGTGATTGCCAAAACAAGGGATCTGATAACAGATGTCGATAGTTGGCCAGGCCTACAAAAGCCATTGATTGATCCGGCCGGAAAACATACGGGTGATGAAAGCTCAAATAGAGGGCCACAACCATCGGTATCACAGTGAAAACCAGAATTCCTCCAATAGCAGGAGCAATCAATGCATATCCCCAGATCATCTCGGATCTTCGAAGAGCAACTGCATTCTTACGGATGATTTTGACCATTGAAACGGCGGCGATTACCACGCCCGATATAATCAATATGATAAGCGCATATCGAATTATGGATGGAAACTGCATGCCGCGTGCCGCGAGCGATTCGAACGCGAGTTCTTCATCAATACGTATAGCTGCCCGCTCCAGTACTTCCCGGGGTGGTTCTCCGTAGGCTGCACTCTGAAAAGCCTGCGCTACGGCATCAGTTACAACCGGATACACGGGTGTCACCGGGCGCGGTCTGGCAGTGTAGCGTACCTGATCGGAAAAAATACTCATGGGATATTCTTCGAGATCTGGAAAGGCACGGTACGTGGAATGGCGGGCAGGAAGGTTATTTGTGGCCTGGTACCAATTCTTACTACCCTCCACTCCAGTCATCCAGTCGATAAAGAGCCAGGCTTCATCGGGATATTTGGATTGGGAGGTAATAGCCATATGCCAGCTTCCGCACGGCGTGACCTGTTTGATATCGCGGGGCAATGGCATGATCCCAAACTTCAGGTCGGGATAGAGCTCCTGGTAAAACTGAATGTTCCAGGGGCCGGTAATGGTCGATGCCGCCTTGCCCGATGGGAATCCTTCTGTTATCTCTTCCACAGATACGATCTTGTGGCGCCTGTAGAGATCCTGGAATACGGTCAAACCCCTGACGGATGCCGGGCTGTCGAGATAGCCGGAAGCCTGCATGCCGTCCGGGCGCAGGACCCCGCCGTCAGTTTGCCACAACCACGGCATTTCAGCGTAGGTGGCGAATTCATTGATGCCGACCCCGAACAACAATCCCTGGGGGCTGCGCCCTCCTGTTGTGTTAGCAGATGATACGCTACTCACATTGGCTGCAAATGTCTCCCAGGTCCACGCGTCTTCAATTTCCCGGGGCGGAGTCACACCCGCCCGCTCAAACATCTCCGTATTGTAGTAAACCGCTATACTGGAGTTGTTCAGAGGCCCGGTCCATACATGTTGGTCCCAGGTGATCTCCTCAAGCGTAGCAGGAATGAAATCGCTTAGATTGGCTTGGGTGTAATAATCGTCGAGCGGAATCAGGGCCCCCTGATAAGCGTAGAATGCGATGAGGGGGCCATCGACTGCCATGATATCCGGGCCAACACCACCTGCGAGAGCCGTCTTGATCTTTTCCTCATAGCTGGACGTGGGCACCATGTTGATTTTGATCCGGGGATATTGTCGTTCAAAGTCCTCGATCATGCGCATTGTCGCGTCTCGTTCGACGTCAAAAGCCGGGCGCCAGTAAGTGACAATCACTGGTTCCTGGGCCTTGGCATTAACACCGTTTCCGAGGATAAGGATTGAAACGAGAATAAGTGATCTTAGATAGTGCATAGGCGGGTTATCCAGTAAGAACCAGATCGACAAATGGGTACTTGGAAGACCTGTACAGACTTGTGATTCGATCGATTATCTTGATCCGAATACCGATATCTGTCAAGCTCCAAATGGGATCTCCGACAGACCCAAAAACCGGCGATCAGGGATGGCTGCTCATCTGATTATGTGATTGACGAAGATCGTCGGATTTCTTATGTTTGTAAGCTTGGAAAATCAATTATATACTACATAGAATTATTGAAGTTAAGGTCAGGAGCGGCCCCTGCATGGATACTATGGATTCTCCCGGAAGTAAGGATCAGGACACGGATGTAGAACAGATAGAGCTTGAAGAGTGGCTGTACTCTATGGAGTACGTCATATCGCAGGGCGATCCCAAGCGTGTTTATCGTCTATTGCAGGCGCTCGAATCACTCGCGGCCCGTGCCGGTATTACCTCCCCCTATAGCACAAATACACCTTATATCAACACTATCTCTCCCGATAACCAGGTCTCCTTCCCGGGTGACCGTGCTATTGAGCGGCGCATCAAAGGAATTAATCGGTGGAATGCACTTGCCATGGTCGCTCGGGCAAATCGTAACGACAGTACCATAGGCGGTCATATCTCGACCTACGCCTCTGCTGCGACGCTGTACGAAGTCGGTTTTAATCATTTCTTTAGAGCGCGAACTAATGCCTATGATGGCGACCGAGTCTACTTTCAGGGACATGGTTCTCCAGGGATTTACGCGCGTGGTTTTCTGGAAGGTCGCTTGACAGAGGAGCAACTCAAGAATTTCCGACACGAGGTCGACCGCGACGGACTCTCTTCCTATCCGCATCCTTGGTTAATGCCTGATTTCTGGGAATTTCCAACAGTTTCCATGGGGTTGGGTCCAATCATGGCGATCTACCAGGCACGATTCATGAAATACCTTGAGGATCGAGGTCTCAAGGAGCGGAATGATTCGAAAATCTGGGTATTTATGGGAGACGGCGAGAGCGACGAACCCGAATCGTTGGGTGCCATTGGCGTAGCTGCACGAGAGAACTTGGATAACCTCATTTTCGTAATCAACTGCAATCTCCAACGACTAGACGGCCCGGTAAGAGGCAATGGCAAGATCATTCAAGAGTTGGAAACTATCTTCTATGGCGCTGGTTGGAATGTCATCAAAGTGGTCTGGGGTAGCGATTGGGATTCTCTATTGAATCAGGACCATGAAGGCGTTCTTGTAGAGCGGATGGGGGACGCCGTAGATGGCGAATATCAGAAGTACTCTGTGGAGTCGGGAGGGTATATCCGGCAAAAGTTCTTCGGAAAGGATCCGCGGCTTCTGAAACTTGTAGAGCACCTTACCGACGAGCAGCTTCGTGATCTTCGTAGAGGAGGTCATGATCCCGTGAAAGTCTACAATGCCTACAAGCAGGCTGTGGAACACAAGGGGGCACCCACGGTAATCCTGGCTAAGACCATCAAAGGATACGGCCTGGGCGACGGCGGCGAAGGGATGAATATAACACATCAGCAGAAGAAGGTCGACGCGGACGACCTGAGAGCATTCAGAGACCGATTTGGCGTACCAATTCCGGACGATGTAATAGATGATCTTCCGTTTTATCGCCCCGCGGAGGACAGTGAAGAAATGAAATATCTGCACAAGCGGCGAGCCGATCTCGGAGGGTATATACCCCAGCGCCGTTCGCAGTCCACGACCGTTGCTCCCGCAGATGAGCAGTTGTTTGACGAGTTCTTTGTGGGCACTGGGGACCGTGAAGTGTCGACGACCATGGCCTTCGTGAGGATTCTGGCACGATTGCTAAAGGATAAGGTAGTCGGTAAGATGATCGTTCCTATCGTCCCTGACGAGGCTCGTACCTTCGGTATGGAAGCACTCTTCAGTCAGGCCGGGATCTACTCGGCGGTAGGTCAGCTCTATGATCCGGTAGACGCCGATAGTCTGATGTTCTACAATGAATCCAAAAGCGGACAGATTATCGAGGAAGGTATCAACGAAGCCGGAGCCATGTCCACCTTCATTGCCGCTGGAACGGCGTACTCTAATTTCGGAATCAATACAATACCGTTCTACATCTTCTATTCCATGTTTGGTCTTCAACGCGTGGGTGATCTTGTCTGGGCTGCCGGGGATCTACGTTGTCGCGGATTCTTAGTCGGAGCGACCTCCGGGCGGACAACTCTTGCCGGTGAAGGTCTCCAACATCAGGATGGTAATAGTCACCTTCTCGCCTATCCCGTACCCAACCTGCTTTCCTATGATCCCGCATATGCGTACGAACTTGCTATCATCGTGGAAGAAGGCATTCGGCGAATGTACAAGGAACAGGAGAGTGTGTTCTACTACATCACGGTGATGAATGAGACGTATGCCATGCCGGACCCGCCAGATAAAATTGAGAATCTGAAAGAGGGTATTCTCAAAGGTATGTATCGATTCCGAAAGTCCACTAAGCGGAAGCCCAAACACCGTGCGCAACTCTTTGGCAGTGGGGCTATTTTGAACGAAGTGCTTCGAGCAGCCGACATGTTGGAGCGAAGCCACGGTGTCGCCGCCGATGTCTGGAGTATTACCAGCTACAAGTGCCTGCAGAACGAAGCCGCCGATGCGGATCGGTGGAATATGATGCATCCTGAGGAGGAGCAGCGTGTACCTTACATAACTAGGTGTATCTCCGACGAAGAAGGGGTGTTTGTCGCCGCCTCGGATTACGTTAAAGCATTACCCGATTCCATAGGCTCATGGTTTCCCAGACCACTCATCGCCTTGGGCACGGACGGGTTCGGCAGAAGTGGCAACCGCGCCGAGTTGCGAGACTTCTTTGAGGTAGATGCTCGCCACGTGGTTCTCGCCACACTTCACGCGTTGGCACGTGATGGTGAGATCACAGGAGAGGAAGTCAATCGGGCGATGAGGAAGATGGAGATGGACCCGAATAAAGAAAATCCCATCATGCTGTAATAGATGCAGAAATTGTCCGTAGAGTGTTATTGTCTCTGCCTATCTGAAAACGGAGCGAATCAATGTCAACACCATTCAACCTTCCCCCGCTGGGTGAAAACATAGAGTCGGGGACAATTGTCGGAATTCTGGTGTCGGTGGGCGATACGATTGCCGAGGATCAGGCCGTTCTCGAGATTGAGACCGATAAAGCTACGCTGGAAGTACCTTCAACGGTACAAGGGGTAGTCCAGGAATTGCTGGTAAAGGAAGGCGACCAGGCGGTGGTCGGCGAGCCCGTTCTGACTGTAGAGGTGACCGGGGACGACGTTCAAGTTGTAGAAACTACGCAAACACAATCAGATCCGGAACCGGTCGCCGTCGATGAATCCCCAGCCGTCCCACCTTCCGAGGTCGTTTTCGCTCAGGTAGTGCCCACAGGGGAAATTGATGAAGCACATGACGCTCCGGCGTCCAATACCGTTCCGGCCGCACCCTCCGTACGGAGGTTTGCCCGAGAGATCGGGATTGACATCAGACAAGTGACTGGCACGGGTGCTGCCGGGCGTATCTCCATAGAAAATGTGAAATTACACGCCAAAAATCTCAATGCCAATATGGCGTCCGTAGCGGGATCATCTATCCATGCCCCAGCGGTTGCACTACCTGATTTTGAGAAATGGGGTCCGATCACACGGGAACCAGTCACGAATCTCCGGCGCGCTGCTGCAGCGCATTTGAGCCGTGCCTGGACGAGCATTCCCCATGTGACGTACGCCGACAAGGCAGATATTACTGATCTTGAGGCGCTACGTAAAAAGTATGGTCCTAGGGCTGAGGCTGAGGGGGGCAAACTTACGATGACCGCGATCGCGCTGAAGTTCGCGGTGGCAGGATTGAAGAAGTTCCCCAATTTCAACGCCAGTATAGACATGGCACGGCAGGAGATAGTCTACAAGAGCTACTACCACATTGGGGTAGCCGTGGATACGGATCGAGGGTTGGTGGTACCGGTTATAAGGGATGTGGACCAGAAGAGCATCATCGACCTCACCGTCGAGTTAGCCGAAATTGCCGCTAAGGCTAGAGACCGCAAACTGTCACTTGAGGATATGCAGGGAAGTACGTTTACGTTGACCAATCTGGGCGGTTTCGGGGGGGAGTATTTTACGCCTATAATCAACGCCCCTGACGTGGCTATTCTGGGTCTTGCCCGCGGACGAATTGAACCCGTTTATCGCGACGGCGCCTTTGAGCCTAGGCTGCGTCTTCCATTGATGATATCTTACGATCACCGTTTGATCGATGGTGCCGATGGTGCCAGGTTTATGAAGTGGTTGATTGAGGCCTTCGAGCAGCCATTCCTGTTGAGCTTGGAAGGTTAACAGATTGGAAATGCCGGCATTGGAGAATGGGAATATGAGCGAGCCGAAACACGTTGCAGTCATTGGTGGCGGTCCTGGGGGCTATGCGGCGGCTTTTATGGCCGCAGACCTTGGTATGAAGGTTACATTGATCGATCCGGAGATAAATCCCGGTGGTGTATGTCTTTATCGTGGCTGCATCCCATCGAAAGCCCTGCTACACGTCGCAAAAGTGATCAACGAGACACGAGAGGCCGCAGCTTGGGGGGTCTCGTACGGAGAGCCTGAGATTGACATCGACAAGGTACGGAAGTGGAAGGATGGTGTCGTAAGCCGCCTCACAAAAGGTTTAGGCGATCTCAGCAAAAAGCGAAACGTGGATTTGATACAAGGGCGAGCACGGTTTAGCGGACCAAATTCGTTGAACATTGAAAGCATTGAAGGAGAGACTAAATCGCTTTCCTTCGACAATGCTATCCTTGCAACTGGATCTCGACCTGTTATGATCCCATCGCTTTACATCGATAGCCCGAGATTCATGGATTCCACCGGGGCTTTGGCGCTTGAGAGTATTCCAAAAACCCTGCTGGTGATTGGTGGTGGCTATATCGGATTGGAACTCGGTACTGTATATGCCGCGCTCGGGACGAAAGTAACAGTGGTTGAGATGACCCCAAATCTTCTGCCAGGTGCGGATGCGAACTTGGTGGGTGTTCTGGCGAAAAGTGTCAGAGAACAAATGGCCGAGGTGCTCCTGAACACCAGCGTAACCGGACTAGTCAAAGCCCGCGGTGGAATAAGAGCCAGTTTTGAGGGTAAGGATGCAGAAAAACGTGAACAGACTTTCGAGAAGGTCCTCATGGCAGTTGGTAGAGTACCAAATACACGAGATCTTGGTCTGGAGAACACCGGCGTTGCGTTGACCGAGAAGGGGTTTATTCAAGTCGATGCCCAGCGACGGACCACCGATCAGGCCATATATGCCATAGGAGATATTTCAGGGGATCCGATGCTGGCTCACAAAGCATCGCATGAGGGAATTGTCGCGGCGGAGTCTATAGGTGGTGCGAAAGTCGCCTTTGAGCCAGCGGCGATTCCTGCAGTTGTCTTTACTGATCCAGAGCTCGCCTGGTGCGGGTTGACCGAAACTCAGGCCAAGTCAGAGGGACGGGAGGTCAAGGTAGCACGCTTTCCTTGGGCTGCATCAGGGAGGGCTATGACCTTGGATCGGCAAGAGGGGCTGACAAAGCTAATCGTTGATCCCGAGACCGATCGGATACTGGGGGTTGGGATTGTCGGTCCAGGAGCCGGGGAACTAATTGCTGAGGGGACATTGGCAGTAGAAATGGCTGCGCTTGCGTCGGACCTCCAGTTGACGATTCATCCTCATCCAACGCTGTCTGAGACGATGATGGAAGCGGCCGAATCATACTACGGTTTCAGTACCCATATTTACAGTCCCAAGCGCAAATAACGGTGTCTCAAGATGATCCGTGGGGAGAGGCCGCATGCTCGACAATAGTTTCGTCGATGGATTGTGCCTTCCGCATCCAGCCCGTTAAGAGACACATGTTGCAGAGCCTGTTGATCCGCCTGGGAATCCCCTGCGTTAGTTGACAGATTCGACTCGCGCTTTCTCTCAAGAATAGATTGTCGGTTGTGCCTGCAATTTCAAGTCGGTGGCGAATGTATTCGCGCGTCTCAAGTTCGGTCAAGGGGCACACGTGGTGCCGATATGCCAGTCGCTGCTCAAACTGCGGAATGGCGTCTATCTGGGCATTTAGTTCCGGCTGGCCCACCAGAATGAGGGTAATGAGGTAGCGATCGTCCAACTGAAAATTCAGAAGTAGTCGCAATTCCTCGAAAGTCTCATAATTCTCAATCAACTGAGCCTCGTCAATTATTAAGACGGTGTGACGGCCATCCGTGTAGGTGTTGAACCAGATGTCCTCGATTTTGTGTAGAATTTCTGTCTTATCCGATGTATCCACGTCCTGCCCAAATTGAAATAGTATCTCTCGTAACAGTGCGACCCCGTCCCAACGGGGGTTCGTCAGCAGTGCCACGTCATATCGGTCGCTATTCAGTCCGTGTATGAATGCCCGTGTCAGCAGCGTTTTACCTGAGCCGATCTCACCGGTCAATAGCATGGCTCCTGATTGTGTCGCGACCGCATGCTGCATCTTGAAATACGCTTCCTGGTGCTGACCGCTATTGTAGTAGAATTTTGGGTTGGGGGTGGTGTCAAATGGTCGTTCAGTCAGTTTCCAGTAGAGAAGCACCTCCTGATCAGACTGCTCCAGATCAAGTGGCTGCTTCTGGCTCATATCTTTCGTCTCCGGCGGGTTGAACGTACTCGCCCTTGGGGGATCTTGGGGTGACTCCTTTGAAATGCCTTCCGAATTGTCTTCCGATATGTTTATGGTTGTGGGCGGTGGCAGATGCTTTGGACGGGAGTCCAAATCTGGCATCTGCTTCTGTTGCAGCGCCTTCGCCCGATGTCCTGGCGTGTACAGCAGCATCCAGGTCCGATCGATCTTCTCCCATGAGACCTCCGCAACGAAGCCCGATGAAACCAACTCCTCATGTGAGGCCTCCAATTGTCGTTGGCGTCCGTGAAATGCTTGTCGAATAGGCAACAGGCCACATAGTACCGGATAAGATACTTGCCACCCCGCTAACTCACGTTCGAGTACCGTTTCGAACTTAACAGTCAATAGCTCGTAAAGCCGACTTGCTATGGGGTTTCGAAGACCGCGGAAAAAGGGCAGATCAATAGGCCGTAGGTATCGTCGGTTGATATTCTCGAGATACCAGGCCCCGAATGTGATCTGATTCTGAAGTACCTCGGAGGTGCTGTCGCGGGTTGCTTCGCGGAAGAGCACACGGTCGTAGACGTGAAATGTCTGCGTGGATCGTCCTGTACGCTGTCCCGTGAGAAAGGTAAGATCGCTTCTCACTGTGACCGCGGCGATTCTGCGTATGGAGGCTCGAAGGCGAGCGAGGTGTGCTGGAAAAGGAGCTAGTCCAACGAGATCAAGGATCTGCTCCAGTGAGATACGGACGGGATTCTGCAAGGGCAATCCCGTTTGCTGGATAGCCAGATATTCTATAGTCTTAAAGACTTTGCGATCAAAAGGATCAGGATACCCGTACACCGGATCTGCGGAGACCCTCCACCGTAATGTGGCATTTACGTCGTGATGCGCCAGCTTCGTTTCGTAGTCGAGGTGATAGATATTGGATCTATCGCTGGGCTCCGTCGAGAAGAAGGGAAGGGCAGCGAGGGTCGTCTCTTCTGGTGAGAAGAGTACGAATGGTGTAGAGCTCGACGTCTCCTTGTCGTCATGCCGAGTTTCCGTTACCATACCACCCTCGATGGGTTATCCGCCCGGCCGACTTACGACGTCACCTGGAATACATCGTCCTTGGCGGACTGCTGAGCGTCCAGATATTGACGCAATTGTTCTTCGGCATTGCCGCCACTCGTTACGCAGAGGTAACCCACGGACCAAATCGCATGCCCCCAGTACTGCTGCTTGAGGTCAGGAAATTCGTCCATAAGTGTCTGCAGCGTACGTTCCTTGAGATCGCTTACAAGATCACCAGGAGCGACCGTAGGCGGGCAGGCGACTTCGATGTGTATGTGGTCCGGTGCCACAAGGCCACTGACGATGCGCGCATCATGGACTGCGCAGATCTCGCGAATGAGTTCCCGCGATCTTGTGCCGACACCGTTGGTCAGTATAGGATCGCGTGCTTTTGTGGTCCAGGCAATGTGAAATTTGATATCACAAAGTGAATAATCGCCATTTCGTTCCAACATTTTGGCTCCTTTTGATTCCGTTATGATTATGGAAACAGGTTCACCTGTGTCGTGTTCATTCGATTCTACTTCGTTGGTTCTCTTCGTATCAGGTGGGTCGACAAAGTTTGCTTTCTCGCTATACTGGTGCATTTGGTATTTGCGATCAAGCTCTATCTCACTCTCCTGTGGTACCCCCTGGATAGCTTCGTCTTCCTCAGTTTGATCGACCGGAGTTGATTCACTGCCACCGGTCGGAGTGTTAACATACGGATTCTCGGTATCTCCTGCGGCTGAAATGTCTTGCGGCGCAAGTTCCGTAACCGGTTGTACTTCGTCTGCAGGCGCCTCCACTTTCTCACAATCGTCAATCAGTCCAGGGACGTCTGCTGGTTCGGTCCCACAATTTCCGTTGTCTTCTGACGACTGCTCAATCCCAGAATTCTCGATAGCATCATGAGGTACTGCGGTGTCTAGCGTGTCCTGAATATCGGCATCGGAATCAGTATCGGGTGCACCTGTACCGCTGTCAAGTAAATGGTTCTCAGCTAGGGCCGCTCCACCGGTCACGTCCGGGCTGGTTTTCGGGTCAGAGGTGCCCTTTTCAGATGAACTGTATTCGGATTCTTCATCTGGCTCAATAGTGGAATCTTCATTCAACGGACTCTCCATAGCATCGCTCTCAGCGTAGTCGTCTCCCTCTTTGACTTCATCCTGTTCTTCAAGACCCGTTACCAAATCATGGACCGAATGGTCGTCTGGTATGTCATCCCGCTGAGAAGCATGCTGATCGTTGGATTCTACATCATCATCGACGTCGGTATTATCGAGAGTATCCTTCCCCGTGACTTGTTGATCGGTAAGGGGTTGCTGCGGTGGTGCATCGGCCTCAGGATCATCGATATTGATTTGCTCAGAGGGTAGGGGAACATCGTCTTCGACGTCTGTCGCGTCGCTTTCCGGATGTGGCTCATTTCCTAGTTCTGAACGTACTGTAGAATCGGATAGAAATGGGGTCTCCATGTCTCCGGAATCTTCCGAGTCATCGGAAAGATTCTGCTCAGGGCTCTCTAATTCGGATTCCTGGAGCGATGGTTTTCCAGATTCCCCTGCATCAGCCGTGCGATTCTGCCCTGGTATATAAACCAACGTCCATCCAGCGCTGGATTTCTCCCACTCAACACGGTCCAGCACATCTAAAGCGATCAACTCTTCATGCATTCCGTCCAGTTGCCGCTGGGGATTTGTAATCCAACCCGCCTCCTTGATGGGCAGAAGCTGGCACAGATCTGAATACGAGACATGCCACCCGATATCACGCTTCGTCCCCTTGTCGGCAAATTTGCACTGTAAGACCTCGCAAAGACGGTTGCTCACGGGATCCGGTATACTCGCAAGGAGACCAAGGTCCATAGGCTGAATGAAACCCTCATTGAGCCCTTCCAGATACCACTCGCCCAGATTCAACTGATGATTGCCTGCGCCAATATCATTGCCGAAAGCCTCTTCCTGGAAAACGACATCGTTGTAAACATGGAAAGTCTCAGAATGCAGATCCGCGTTGTCCGTCCCAGCTCGCGTAAAATGAGTGTGGATTTTGAGGGCTGCAATACGTTGTATTGAGGATCTGACTCTTGCGAAATGCATACCAAACGGGGGAAGGTCCAGGACCTGTAATATCTGGTAAAGCGAGAAAAAGACCGGATTCCTCAGCGGCTTCTCCGGACGAAGAGCAAGCGCCTCAATGATCTTGAATACTTTACGGTCAAACGCATCGGGGAAGCCGTAACTTGGATCGGCGGAGACCTGCCATTTGAAGGCCAGTTGCTCTGCATCGAGAGTGATCTGTTTCTCGTAGTTCAGAGTGTGTTTACGTCGTCGGTCTTCGTCATCCAGAGAGAACAGCGGCAGGAGCCCAAATGGTGTTCCACCTTCGGTCAGTGCTGTCAATAGGCGATCCGTACCGCCTTGGACACCCTCAAGTTTGGAATCGTCACTCATGGTCTTTTCCAGGAATTTACACGTTGAAGCGGATGTTCATCACGTCACCATCTTGAACCAAATACTGTTTTCCTTCGAGC
>JABIQT010001135.1 GCA_018667995.1 Candidatus Latescibacterota bacterium | reverse complement strand
GTCGGAATTGTACTTGGCGCCGAAAATCCACCCTTACCGTCACCCAGGAGAATGGAGACCGCATCGCCGTGTCTGTTGGGAACGGCCAGATCTATCAGCCCATCCCCATTCAGATCCGCAGAATCTGGTATAAAGGGCTCTTCACCCGCAGGAAAGGAAACAGGTTCCGAGAAGGTGATTTGACCATGGGCATTGTGTGTTACACCGCCGACGGCAGACGCCAACAATAACAGAAACAGAAGGCGTTGCATTATTCTCCTTCTTCCTGGTCCCTATGAATGATCGTGCCTACGTGTTCATTATTTAGGGCCCGCGTGATATTGCCGGCCTTCAAGCCGTTGACAATCTGTATGCTTTTTGTCTGACGCGCATTGCACATCATTTCCAGCAGTTTTCGCTCGATGGCAAGATCCTTCAAATCCCTTCGCAGTAGCTCTGAAACACTGATCCTTGGAATGAACTCCGCACTGGCGTTCTTTTTGGGATCGTCCGTATACAATCCGTCCACATCCTTGATGAAGATCATGGTTCGTGTTCCATAGACCTCTGAGATCATGTAGACGCCACAGTCCGTACGATGGGCTGGAATTCGGCCCACCTCCGGCGGTTGCTCCCAGAGACCGTAGGGCGGCATACCCGAGACCACGCAGGGACATCCCACGCGAAGATAGAGCGGCAGTTCCTCGAAATGATCCTTCGGAATGCGTACCGCCCCGTACCCACCAAGCAGTGCTCCAATAATGTGGGCGTTCTGCTCCGAGACTGCGCCCCCAAGCTGCGCAAGCATCCCCGTAGGCAGACCAAGCTGCAGCCCCAGATCATACACATGCCTGGACCTGGTGCCCCCGCCCACACCAATGATCATCCGGTGACTCTCGATATTGTCCGCCAATTCCTCAATAATCGGCATAATGGCATCCCGACCGCGATCGATAATGCTCTGACCGCCGATTTTCAACACATCCGCATAGGGCAGCATGGACAGGACACTATCACCGTCCGTTCGTCGGAGCAAATCCCTGTCCATCAACGACTCTTTCATTAAGCGGGAGGAAATGTGCCGTTGCTCGGGTGGGCCGTCGGTAGAAGATGATTCTGACATATGGCAAGCTTTCCTATAAATATGAGAGGCGTGAGACTTCGGATGGTAGTGGGGCGTCGGGTGAAGGGCGCATGGTATTCAGGGAATCATCCAGTACGATATCTGATCTCGGATTACAAAGCGGCTTGGTAACGTGGGTCTCTGATCTTCACACGAGGCAATACCATCCACGGATCCCAAAGAGGATCCAGACCGTGGGCATCGACGGGATCTGCCATCACTCTCGTCATTGAGTGGACTGATTCCAGACCAGCGCGCTCTTGAATACATGCCAGCTTCGAAGGTGCTTCCTATAGATAACCCTATCAAGTAGATGGAGACGTTGTTTGAGCGTCAACCAACTGCAGCTCCTCAAGTTTCTCCATGGTTGGGATGCCTGTGGCGTTGTCCCAGCCCCGAAGCGCATAGTATTCATTCAGCATGGGCTCAAGCTCAACCACGGATCCTGCCGAGGGGCTCGTCGCCGGTCCCAACGGCTCTTCCAGGAAGCGCCGGGGAAGCGTATCGTCGGCGCGGGTGATGCCCCTTCGGTTCAGAAAGACGCGCTCTATATTTACGATACGCTCGCCGATTGCGCGGACGTCCTCGCCCACAAGGGACCATCCCGTAGTGGCATTCAAGAGGTCTGCGGTCTGATCCCAGCTAAGAACTTCCATGTTATTGTAGGTGTTCTTGCAGAATCCAGTGGCGTCGGAAATGGCGGCCAGCTCTTCGAAGTGTTTCACCACGTGGCCTTTCCCTTTGTACTCCAACCGGAATGCACTCTCTGCCACGCCATACCTTCGGAGCCCCTCCGCGCCATCGCCCGAGAATTCAAACCACGGTTCTGCTCGAAGATGATCCGCGCCCCGGCTGGATACCGCATTGCAGAGGGCATAGGCCTTAACAGCTCTTGGATCAGCCTGAAAGACTTCCAGTCCTTTGCTATGCATAACCAGTTCTTCCGAACCACGGCCAATCTGCTCTGCTGCGCCCTTGGCACCGTTTGCGAGCAAGTCCCCGAATCCCTCGCGAAAGGCAATCTTGTCCACCAGCGCGAGGATGGTCTCTCCGTTGCCCCAGCTTAGATCCAGTCCGTCTGCATCCTCACGCGTCAGGATTCCCAGCTCATAACACTCCATGGCCCAGGAAATACACTCGCTGACGGCGATGGCATCCATACCGTAGCGATTGGAAAGATCCACGCATTTTAGCCCCAGTGCCAGATCGCCATTACCGATGCGGGATGTGAACCCCGCCAGCGGTTCATACTCCGGACCTTCCATCTGCAATTCTGGAAACCGCGCGTCCTTGATCACCAGGTATCGACTACAGGGGATCGTGCACGCGAAGCAGCCTTTGGTCTTGGATTTGTACTGCGATTCGATAGCTTCCCCGCTGACCTTGTCTGCATGCTCGAACTGGCCTGTCTGAAAATGCCGCGTGGCCATTCCTCCGATTTTGTTCAGCGCTGATACAAGTTTAGTGGTGCCCAGGCGATAGCGAATCGCGTATTCGTCGTGCCCATAGATCCTGTCGTCCAACTCCTCTATCAACTCTGTGAATCGCGTAACATCGGCTACCCGTATGGGTTGGGTACCCCGGATGGCGATAGCCTTCAGATTCTTGGACGCCATCAAGGTGCCCATACCAGTCCTGGCGGCTGCCCGTGCCTGGTTGACGATTATGCCCGCGAAGAGTACTCCATTTTCCGCAGCCTGTCCCACGGTGGCAACCTGGATGTTTCCATCACCAAGCTCTTCGTGTATGGACATGGTCGTTTCCGACACATCTTTACCCCACAGACCACGTGCGTCACGTAACTCTATAACGTCATCTCGAATCCAGAGGTATACAGGATGAGTGGCTTTGCCCTCAATGACGAGCTGGTCATAGCCCGCATATTTGAGCTCGGGGCCGAAGAACCCACCCGCATTTGAATCTCCGAGGATACCTGTCTGAGGGGAAATACCGGTCACATTGAACCGGGAACC
>JABIQT010000891.1 GCA_018667995.1 Candidatus Latescibacterota bacterium | reverse complement strand
CACCATGGCGGCTGGTCATGTTGGCAGAATCGCCACGAACAGTATGGCAATCCCCTGCGCAAGATAGACCTTCACGATCCACCGGCGGACGAAGACGAAATCGTCAAGATCTTTGAGAAGGCGATACGGCCCGAGACCAAGGTTTTGAGTTTCTGCCATGTCACTTGTACTACTGTATGGCGTCTTCCGGTAAAAAAGATCTGCGAGATGGCCCGCAAGCGAGGTATCATTACCGTAGTTGACGGCGCACAGTCCGTCGGAATGATAGGCGTAGACCTTGAAGATATTGGCTGTGATTTCTTTGCGAGCAGCACACACAAGTGGCTCTTCACACCTAAAGGAACAGGGATTCTTTATATCCGAGAAGAGGCCGAGGACCTGATTTCCGGAGGCTATCATACTCATCACGGACGCGGCTCAAAGATGTCCGCGCTTCGCTTTGAGAATCAGGCATCGCAGAGCCCGGCTCCTATAGTAGGTTTCGGTGTGGCCGTGGATTTCCACAATGCTATCGGCACGGATCTCATCGAGGAACGCGGAGCGACTATGGCCTCCTACGTCAAGAAGGCACTGGCCAATATACCGGGGGTGAAAGTATTGACACCAGCGGCTCGAAAGTTGTCTGCCTCGATGATATCCCTTTCGATAAGTGGAATGACATCCAACGACATTGGGCAACCACTACGTCAAAGGTATAATATCGATACGCGCGGACTTCATGAGGGCGCCTACCATGGCGTGCGAGTTTCGTGCGCAATCCATAATACCTATGAAGAACTCGACACCTTGATTAACGCCGTATCAGAAATTGCAGAAAAACGTGTTTAGTATTCCCAGATCTGATATTCCGCAACAGGAGTGTAACTGATGGCTTCGTCACCCCACTGCGTCCAATTCCTTTTGGAAAAACTGGAGACTGATTTCCCGGACATCGTGGCCTTTCGAATTAAGCGCGATGGCGCGTATTTTGAGATGAGTGGCCGTGATGTCGTCATGCGGGCAAAGGCGATAGGCGAGCATCTTCGGTCACAGGGCCTTCAGCCGGGAGACCGAGTGGGCTTGCTTTCCGAGAACCGACCAGAATGGGGTGTATCTTACCTGGCAATTGTCTGCCATGGCTTTACGGCGGTGCCCTTGGATCGCCTCCTGAAGTCTCAGGAAATCCGCAATATTCTTGAGGATTCTGGAGCAGCGGCAGCGATCGTCTCGAATGAGTTCCTTGGTGATGTTCAGACTATCGCTTCGGAGTTGCCTGTACTACGCCACGTGCTCCCGATGGACGAAATGGTGGATGTGGGAACACCTGACATAGAGACAAGCCTGCATAATGCTGATCCGGAAGACCTCGCGGCACTGATATATACCTCGGGCACTACGGGCCAACCCAAGGGCGTTATGCTGTCTCATCGCAATATCATGTCCAACGTGGACGCTTGCCGGCAGTCGATATCCTTTACCCGAGGTGACAACTTTCTCTCTGTGCTTCCGTTGCACCATACTTTTGAGTGCACGGCTGGATTCCTATCGCCGCTCTACGGCGGTGCAAGCGTGACCTATGTTGGGAGTCTGAAATCGCGTGATATCATCGACACAATGAAAGAGACCAGTGCGACCATCATGCTCGGCGTACCATTATTGTACGAAAAAATGTACGCCGGAATCATGCGCGCAGTGAGATCGAAGCCAAGCAACGTGCAACGCATCTTCAACCTCTGTATGGGGCTTGTCAAGGGCGCGCAAAAGGTAGGTCTTCAGCTGGGCGGTACGATATTCAAAGGTCTCCGGGAAAAGGGTGGATTCGGGACTGTGCGCTTCTTCGTCTCCGGTGCCGCAGCTCTACCAGTCGAAGTGTCCGAAGGTTTTGAGCGTCTTGGTATCCGGATTCTACAGGGCTATGGCCTCACCGAAACGTCTCCCGTGGTCTCAGTCAATCGATTTGATGCGCCGAAGAATGACACCGTTGGCCCCCCAATTCCAGGAGTCGATATCAGGATAGAGAGTCCAGATGAAACCGGCGTCGGGGAGATCGTTATCCGCGGAGACAATGTCATGCAGGGCTACTATAAGAATCAAAAGGCCACCGATGAAATCCTGCGAGACGGATGGCTCTATACGGGCGATTCAGGCCTTGTAGATGGAGATGGCCACCTCCACATATCCGGACGCATTAAGAATGTCATCGTAACGCGCGCGGGCAAGAACATCTATCCCGAAGAAGTCGAGGGTGAAATAGTTCAGAGCTCCTACATAGCGGAGATCCTT
This sequence comes from Candidatus Latescibacterota bacterium, assembly GCA_018667995.1. Taxonomy (GTDB): domain Bacteria; phylum JAAXHH01; class JAAXHH01; order JAAXHH01; family JABIQT01; genus JABIQT01. The sequence continues at coordinate 355 of JABIQT010000891.1, read as the reverse complement.
GTTCTTGCCGATGTGAACGATTCCAGTGGCGATGAGACAGTGAAAGCCATAGCCGTACCCGACTACGAGTATTTAGAAGAAGAAGAGAAATCCACCGGTCAGAAACGAACAGATCAGGAGATCGAGAAGAAGATCAAAGACGAAGTAAAAGAACGATGCTCCAATCTGGCTGACTACAAACGTCCGAAGACGGTTGAAATCCGGAAAGAGGAATTTCCCAAGACCTCAACACGCAAAATCAAGCGGTTCTTGTTGAAGCAGGATTCCCCTTCTTCGCCATCCTCTTCATGATCCTCCGACGCTCACTCAGGCCCCGTAATCAACTCCTATGTTTTCTCCTGGTTGTTCTTGCCAT
>JABIQT010000714.1 GCA_018667995.1 Candidatus Latescibacterota bacterium | reverse complement strand
AGGCAGGGGAAATGTGCGGTGTCCATGCCGATACCATTCGGATGATGGCCCGCAAGATGGCCAAGGCCAACGGCGTTTGCCAGGCAAGTGCTACTTACGGTGTAGGCAAGTACTACCACGGCAACCTGATGCAGCGTGCCATGGCTTCTGCCTGGGTGCTGACCGGGCACATAGGCAGGAAAGGTGCCGGCATTAGTGCCATGGGCGGCATCCTTTCCGTGGAAAGCGAGAGCGCTGCCCCTGCCGGTAAGGGCGGTATGGACATGCCGGAACTTGATCCGGCCGCGATGCAGGAGTGGGGAGAGCGAGAATTCGGCCCTTATCGCATGAAGAAAGAAGTATTCGGCATGCTGGAAAAGGATATGCTGAACTCAAGCGCACTCTTCTACTGGCTGCATGCGGGTCTACTTGAACTCAGTAAGGAAAATAACAGTTTCGACCCACACCTCAAGAGAACGGTTGAAGAATACTGGAACGAGGCAATGGACAGTGGAGAGCGAGGCGTCTATCCCCCGGAGGGAACCGACCCGAAGATCATGTTCGTTTCTGGAGGCGATCCCGTACGTCGAATCCGGTCTAATCAGCATGTGATTGAAACCCTGTTTCCGAAGCTCGATATGATTCTTGTATCCGACGTACGCTGGAATGCGACGTCACGATGGGCGGACTACGTTTTACCTGCTTGCGGGTACTACGAGCGCACGTCGGTTCGTGCGGTCTCCGTGGTCAACAGTCCCTTTGCACACCTAACCGTGAAGTCGTCGGAGCCTCTGTACGAAAGCCGGAGCGACTACTGGCAGGGCGTGATGATTTGTAAAGCTATTTCCGACGCAGCAAAAGAACGCGGTATCGAGACGATAACCTGCAAGATTACCGGTAAGGAATATGCGATCCAGGAACTGGGCGATAGAGCAACAGCCTGGGGCGCGTTCACCGAGGATGACGATGAGGCCGTCGCGGCACATGCGTACAACACCGGTAAGAATATCGATTTGCCGGATTGGGAAAAGCTCAAGAAAAGGGGCTGGGCGGAATTCACAGGTCTTGGCGAAAACGTCATTACCGCACAGGAGTTTGCCGGCGAAGTGAGCCCGGGCGATCCCTGGGTTCCGTTGACGTGGCATACCGACAAGAAGGAGATCTACACTACCCTGACAGGACGTATTCAGTTCTACATTGATCATGACTGGTTCCTTGAACTTGGTGAAAGCCATATCGTTCACAAGGAATCGATTAAAGGCGGTGGTGACTACCCGATCCAGTTGATCGGCGGGCATGCTCGTCACAGTATTCACTCAACCTGGTCAGACAACGCCATCGTCCTGCAGCTTCAACGGGGTGAGCCGCTGATGTGGATGAACAACACGGATGCCAAAGCTCGAGGCATTGAAGACGGTGATACGGTTGAAGTGGGCAATGATATGGATTCTTTCCATATCCAGGTGATCACCTCGGCGGCAACGCCACCTGGACTGGCTTCCATCTACCACCACTGGACGAACCTGCAACACAAGAACTGGAAGCAGTATCAGGTGATTATGCCGACACCGTTCAATCCGGTTGAGATGGCACCTGTCACCTACAAGGAATACCCGAATCTGCGCCGTGACTTATGGTGTGGTGAGCCGGGCTTCAACGACCGTGATACACGGATGGATGTAAAGAAGGCGTCCTAGGGCGCCTTCATAGGCATACGGTGAAATCGGCTACAAGAGGGTAAGTTATGGCTGAAGAATTTACGGAAGAGGAACTGCGGGAACGCGTCTGGGAAGATCTGACTCCCTATCGACTCGATGAAGAAGGGACCTGGCAGGTCATTAACGAGGCCGCCGGCTGTGCCGTGACCTGGGTTGCGCCAAACGGGCGTGCCATGGGTGTCTGGGTCAGCCACGCCGTCATCGACGGCGAGGTCTGGGTAACCACGACGGGCAATCGTTCGAAAACGAGAGCCTGGAATAAGGACCCTCGCACAGTCGCAATTTTCGGTGGACCCAGGGGCTCAGTAACGGTCCTGGGAGACGTTGACATGAGTGACGATGCGACCGATCGGACGCGGTTCCTGAATGCTCTCTACGACAGGGGCGAAGGTGAAAAGACCGAGGAAGGACGCGCGTTGTTCCTGAAGCATATGGACAGTGAAGGCCGTGTTACTGGCCCGATCAAAGCGGAGAAGTTTATTACCTTCGATCCGTTTAAGCTCGTCAGATAGCTCGATTCAGAAGCAAAAAAAAGCGCCAACCAATATTTTTGGTTGGCGCTTTTTTTATTCCTTTCTAAAACCGGCCGATATCAGTCAGCCGATACATCAGGTGTAGGCAAGCTTTCGCTCATCGAAGCTGATGTACTTGTCAGCATGGATCGGACCCACGACGCGGCCTTCGGTATCCATGTGCTGCAACCAAGAAGCACGCATGGCTTCGGTTTCGGCGTTACTGGTGTCACGACCGCCGAGATTCCGTTCCCATAGTGTTTCGAGGAACTTTGTCCGCAAGGCGGGATCCTCGTACAGTTCCACCCGGCCGACAATAGTGACTGAACCGATACCGGTTACGCCAAATACGGCAGTTGTTCGTGGATCGCGCTCCCAGGCCCTTGTCTTGGAGCGATTGCCTGTCGTGGTTACCCAGACCTCACCGTCCATGACGACGTAGCTGACCCAGACACCCATGGGTTGACCATTTTTGGCAACCCAGGTCACAGTGCACCCAGGTGCAGCGGCCAGAAGCTCGTCTATCGCTTCCTGATCCATACGAAATACATTCAGGTCTTCCCACTTTTCTGCATCAACAGTTTCTGGTGTT
>JABIQT010000154.1 GCA_018667995.1 Candidatus Latescibacterota bacterium | reverse complement strand
CATTGCCGGCATTCAGATCGTGCCGAACTACGAACTCGCCCAGGAATCAATACGGAGTGGAGGATTGGATTATGAGACCTCTACTCAGGTATCACTGCCGCCCTTCCAGATGATCAGTATGCTTTTTCCCAAGTTTTTCGGATACCCACCCGATCAAAATGCCTGGGGTATGTGGAGTGGAAACTTCATCGACCTGGTATGCTACATCGGCATACTCCCCCTGTTAACTCTGACCGCAGCACTCGTAATGAGGCGTGACAGGTCAACGCTCTTTTTTGCCGGAGCGTTGACGATCTCCCTCCTTCTCGCATTCGGCCAGTTCTCACCACATTGGTATCTTGTCAACAAGTTACCGGTCTTTTCCATGATGCGAAATCCTTCGCGGTTCCTCTCGATCGCTGCTTTCTCCGGGGCAGTCCTGGCCGGCCTAGGCCTGGCATCGCTTATGACGAAGGCAGGGAGTCAGCGTGCCCGAGGATGGGTCAGATATATGGTACCAGCTTGCAGCCTAGTTGTTGCCCTGAGTATAGTGAGCGGATCGCTCGTTTCGGGTTTGAAAAATCAAATACTCGACTCGGGACGATGGTTCATCGATCAATTCGTATATGGCCGGTCCATTCATGAGAAAAGCCAGTCGCAATACTACGATCTACTGATTCAATACTACGATCAGATCGAAATGATTGCGACAATTTCTCACCCTTATATTTATATCCCAGTAATCCTTCTCGCAGTCAGTTGCCCGATTGTAGCGATTCTGGCTCGAGGATCTCGTTGGCCACTTGCTATAGGCTTAACTGCGCTTATATTAACGAGCGCCGATCTGGTTCTATTCGGGCACAAATACAACCTCTTGATGCCGCCCGACGTGTACGATCGTAAAGATTACTATATAGCCGTGATGGAAAATGATCCGGGGATCTTTAGATACTGCTTTGCCCCGATGAGTCCCAATCCTAAAAACTATGACGCCCTCCGATTTGACGAGATGTATGTCCAGGGCCATAGTCCAATCGTTATGCGTCGCCAGAAAGAGGTCATAAAGGCTCTCCGAGACCAGGCATCGGTGCTACCCGATATTTCTGTGGCGCCTCTGTTAAATATGCTAAACGTGAAGTACGTAGTAACGGGGGATTCGCTGCATCAAGACTGGGCCGTGAATAGATTCGACGAGGGCGCGAAGGTATACGAAAACACAGCCGCACTTCCCCGCGCTTTCATGGTTCCCGCCGGGAAAATACTGCCCGACGGCGGTGCCGTACTGAGCCAAATCAGTGATCCTGATTTCGACCCATTGGAACGTGTTCTGTTTGATGGAAGTCAGGTGAAACACGCCCGTTCCTCAGAATGGAGTAGGACAGGAACAGCAGAGATCCTACGATACGACATCCACGACATAATCGTTGAGGTAGATTCAGAAGGTGGATATCTGGTCCTTACCGATACATTTTTTCCAGGTTGGAATGCTGACATCGACGGCGCCGCAACCGAGATCCTCCGGGCGAATTACGCATTTCGGGCCGTGGAATTAACGCCAGGTAAACACCGTATCCATTTTTACTACCAGCCAACCAGTTTCCCTATTGGCCTTTCCATATCATTACTGGCACTGGCGATCTGTGCTGGTCTGTACATAGTCGGGTATCGGAAAGCCCCATGAGGATAGCCATAGTAGTCCACGATGTAGGAAAGCAGCGAGGCCATGATCGATATGCTGCGGAACTGGCAACTGCCCTTGCAGCCCGGCATGATGTCCACGTATTTGCCCACTCCTGCAGTGACATTGACATGGAATGCATTACGTATCACCACGTCCGTGCCATCATCTGGCCCGATATTCTGAAGATGATTACTTTTCTGATTAGCACACTGTGGATGCTAAGAAAGCATTCATTCGATATCGTCCATAGCCAAGGTGCCTCCAGCCTGATTCATAATATCTCAACGGCCCACTTTTCCCAGGCGGCGTGGAAGAGAGTTTACCAGACCATGGAACATGATGATGTGGGCAGATATAGACAATGGTATCACCGACTTGTCATGGCGCTTATGGCTCGGCTCGAGAAATACATCTTTAACCGAAGCCTCTCTGTGATCGCCCTTTCAGACCAGGTCAAGAGAGATATGGTCGACTATTACGGCGTCAGTCCCAACCGGGTTCACACCGTGTACAATGGCGTAAATATCGAGGAATTCAGGCCATCGAATATTGAAAAGTACCGCGAATCCCTCCGTAACGAACTTGGTATCGACAAAGACGTGTTTGTGCTGGTCTTCGTGGGAGAATTCAAACGTAAGGGACTTCGGTTTGTCATCGAGGCGCTCTCCCTGCTTAGTGAACCTCAGAATACAAAACTGGTGGTAGTTCAAGGAGGAGACGCGAGTCGATTCGAAGCGCTTGCGGTGGAATTACAGGTACGTGATTCAGTTTTGTTTGTAGGTCATCGAAATGACGTCGCCCGATTCTACGCCATGAGTGATGTGGTCGTTTTCCCCACACTATACGAACCATTTGGGTTCACGATCACTGAGGCAATGGCCACCGCTATTCCAGTTATCACATCTGTCAATGCCGGAGCTGCGGAGTTGATTCATGACGGTGTCGACGGCTTGCTTCTGAGCGATCCAAGAGACGCAGCCGACATTTCAAAAAAACTGGAGCGACTGCGGGAAAGCCATGAACTTCGGCGCAAAATAGGTTTGAATGGTAGAGCCTGTGTGGAGAAACTCAGTTGGCGCAAATTTGCTGGGCAAGTAGAAGACATTTATGAAAGGGCACAGTCGCATGGGCGATCAAAAAGTCCGTCCTGATTCCGGGGGTTTCAGGTCGGACGACCGGGATGCACTCCGTACTTTCTACCGGACGTCCGATGTTTACCTCAAGGGACTAAGAGAACGGGAAGCCGATTCTTTTCACTCGGAATACCTCCGAATGGTGACGACGTTCGTACCGGATACGGCACGCTTGCTGGATCTGGGCTGCGGCACCGGGTACTCCACGCTCAGACTCGCGCAACAGGGATATCGTGTCAACGGCATCGATATTTCCGACAAATTCCTGGGAGAAACCGATGCGAAGGTGGCGAGTGGGCTGGAATACTGTGTGGGCGATGCCCTTGAGTTACCATTTCACGATGCCACTTTCGACGCAGTTTCGTCCTTCGACATGATCGAGCATGTCTCAGATGCCGGTCAGGTGCTCAGCGAAGTGAACCGTATCCTGCGCCCTGGGGGACGGGTTGTGTTCGTCTGTCCGAATTACTGCAGCCCTGTTATACCGCTCAAAGCGCTGGTAAATCTGTTGAAGGGAGGACCGGGATATCTTTCGTTTTATGAGTCTATTCCCGCCGCATTGAAGGGCATAGCAGAAACGGTTGGTCTGACGGTTGCGAAACTCCAATCGCCGGAAGTAGCCTTCCTGTACAGGGCTCCCGAACTTGAGGGATCATTTGACGCAGACGTCGATTGCGTCTATCTACCTAGTCCCGTAGACTTCAAACGATTCTTTGAGAAGTCTGGATACGAAGTCGTCCGCTACAGCCGCGAAGGATCAAGCCGATTCCGGCGGATCTGCGCTACCTTGGCGCCTTCTTTCACGCCTACAGTCTATTTTGTCGCTGAAAAAAAGAAATAGCGCACCCGATGATGCCATGAAGATTACCTTTCTAGTAAATGACACACGCGTCGGCGTGATGGGGCTCCGCGCGCGAAACTTCGCGTCCTATCTGGCAGGCTCAGCGGAAGTCAACATCCTCTATCGCGAGTCGGGCAAGTTCGAGGCCCTCAAGCATTTTGTGCGCTCGGTTAGTGAGAATAGACCCGACCTGCTATATGTTATGAATGTCGGATATGCAGGCGGCGGAGCCGCCCTGTGGGCACTGATTCGCTACGGCATACCGTTTGTGATAGACCACGGCGACCCCTCCTATTTGCTTTTGAAAAGTAGTGGGCGCCCCTTCTGGGAAGCCTGGTTGGTCGGCATTGCCGAAGCCACAATGCTTCGCAGATCAGCGTTGGTGGTTGCGCGAGGTTCTTGGCTTGCCGATGAACTATCCCGGAAATGGCCCGATCGCGTCTTCTTCATTCCAGATGGCGTAGAGACCGATACCTTCAAGCCAATTGATGTCACGGCACTTCGTCAGTCACTAGGCCTGCAGGGGCCCCTCACCATAGGCGTTGTTGGCTCCATTGTCTGGAGTGAGCGCTTTCAAATGTGCTATGGATGGGACGTTATCGAGGCAGTTAGATTATTGAAGGAACACCGCATTACAGGAATCATAGTGGGCGACGGTGATGGAATTCCCCACTTGAAAGAACGGGTAGCAGCCTATGGAATTGAGGATCTCATTCACTTTGCCGGACGGGTGGCCCATTCAGAAGTTCCAAACTATATTAATCTGATGGATGTCTGCATATCTACGCAGACCAACGACTCCGTCGGCAAATCGAGAACAACCGCAAAATTACCCGAGTATCTTGCATGCGGTCGATTTGTCATAGCAACCGATGTGGGAGGTGCACGGGAGGTAGTGCATGAGAATGGTTTTCTCTTACCCTACCACCAGGGCGTACACGATGCCCAGCATCCACAGCGACTCGCAGAGAAACTGCTATGGTTAATGGAGAACCCGGACGCACTCAAGAATGGCATGGCCGGCATCCCTATCGCACGGGAACGCTACGAGTACCAGCAGCTGGCGCGCCGGCTACAAAACGCGCTGTCGACAGTAGGACTTACATAGGTGGTTGTCGCCGGTATATTTCAGCCAAATTGATCCCAGTCACATCATAACAGCTTGTATCATAGTAGATTATCCCAATGTCTCGAATACTCATGGCTACGAATTTGTTTTTCCCACTCAACGGTGGTTCGGAGCACGTGATATATGAAACAAGCAGGCGACTCGTAGAACGAGGACACGAGGTCCATGTATTGACAGAAAGGACCAAGGAGGAGTGGCCCCTAGAAGACTCGGTCGAAGGAATTCAGATACACAGATGTCCGGTTCGTTTCGATAGTTCCCTCCGCAGGTTCTCAAGTGGAATTATGAATGCCGCCCGTCTCTTCCGGACCTTGAATGCTTCGAAGCCTTTTGATCTACTTCATTTCCATCTGACAATGACATCCACTGCTGTTCTGCTCTGCCGAGCAAGCAAAAGGATCGCCCGAATTTCAACCTTTCATGGCCCGTGGCACACAGAGAACCTGATTGAACAGACTGCCAACAGATGGTGGCAGCCCGGTCAGATTAAAGCCTCCGTATTCAAGAAAATGCAGAAATACGTACTCACACGAAGCGACCAGATTGTTGTGCTCAGCCGCTTCTCCAAGTCACTGCTCGACAACCTGATCGGATCAGATACGCCGAGTGTCAGAATACCGGGAGGGGCGGACCTGGAACGATTTCAACCCGCACCCGATCGAGATGCGGTACGTCAGCGACTTGGGCTGGCGATATCTGCCAAAGTACTACTAACCGTTCGGCGTCTTGTACCCCGAATGGGAATCGATGCACTGATCGGAGCCATGCCTGGGATTTTGAAGGTTCAGACCGATGCCATATTAGTGGTCTGCGGAACCGGGCCCATGAGGAAGGGATTGGAGCAGTTAGCAAAGGATCTCGGAGTATCTGACAGTATCGTATTCAAGGGATATATCCCAGATGAATTGTTGCCGCTGTATTACCAGGCGGCGGATCTTTTCATTCTGCCCACGCGAGCACTTGAAGGGTTCGGCCTTTCGACAGTCGAAGCTCTTGCGTGTGGTACACCGGTTGCGGGAACAAGCATCGGAGCAACCGCGGAGATTTTGAGTGATCTTGACGCGAAATTTCTCATACCAGAAAGTACTCCCAAGGCAATATCCGACACGACATTGGCGTGCATAGAGACTGCATGCGATAGTCACTTTCGGAGCAGGTGCCGGACATATGCTGAGGACAACTATGACTGGGAACAAATAGTGAATGAACTCGAGAACGTCTACACGGCAGCGCTCAGGTCCTCGTGAAAAGAACGGAAGAGCACGTGGCCGAAAGGCCAAAACGAATCGCCTTCATTGACCATACGACAAAAATGGGTGGCGGGCAGGTATACCTACTGCGCCAGTTGGGCAGGCTGGACCGCCAACGTTACCATCCTGTTGTGGTCTGCCCCTCAGAAGGGGCCTTGACTAAATTCGTCAAGCAGGCGGGTTTCGAATTACACATTCTTCCGATGCATTCGGGACTCATAGAGTTGAAGAAGGATGATCTCCTAGGTGATCCAATTTCGATGGTGCTTAACCCATTTCGATTCGTCGCCGCGATCATCCGTCTCATTAGGTGGTTTCGTCGCAATCGGATTGAACTGGTCCATCTAAATTCTATGAAATCCGGTTTCTATGGCGGCATCGCAGCTAGACTGTCAGGGATACCCGTGGTATGGGACTTCAAAGACATCCTGTCGAGGGCTTTCTTTCCATCCTTGACGAGACGACTCGTGGTGGCCATTGGTAATAACTTCGTCGATACCATAGTGGCCAATTCGCAGGCCATTGCAGACGCTTATCTGGCCCAGGGAGGAAGCCCAGCGAAGGTTCGAGTCATTACGAATGGCATCGATCTGGAGGTATTCAACCCATCAAATTCCGGTGAAGATATCAAGGCTGAGCTCGGTCTTGGTCCAGAGATCACAGTAGTCAGCATTTTCTCTCGCCTTGACCGTTGGAAAGGACACACCTATTTTCTTCAGGCTGCAGCGCGCGTGGCTGCGGAATTCGACTCGGCCCGGTTTCTCGTTGTGGGCGCACTGACTTTTGATGATGCGGCATACGGAGACGAACTTGAGCAACTTACCAACGACTTGAACCTTGTAGAGAAGGTCGCATTCCTTGGTTTTCGACAGGATATCTCGTCCCTTATGGCCGCTTCAGATGTTATCGTGCACGCTTCCACATTGCCCGAACCTTTGGGCCTGACCCCCATGGAATCTCAGGCAGCGGGAAAACCCGTAGTTGCCGTTGGGGCAGGAGGTGTTCTCGAAACCGTACTGGATGGCGATACAGGATTGCTGATTCCTCCCAAGGATGCCGTGGCTATGTCAGAGGCACTGCTTCAACTGCTTCGAACCCCATCTGTTCGCACAGAGATGGGCAGATTGGGAAGATCACGGGCTGAAGAACTCTTTGATCTGGACATAAACGCACTGCGTGTTCAGGATGTTTATGCTGAACTGATAAAGAACCCATGAAACTAGCTATAGTACACGACTATCTGAATCAATATGGTGGCGCAGAGAGGATCATTGAGATTTTCCATGAAATGTTTCCTGATGCCCCTGTATACACTTCGGTATTCGACCCGTCAAAACTGCCGCCTGTCTTCAAGGAAATGGATGTAAGGCCGTCTTTTCTGCAGAAGATTCCTTTCATTTCAAGAACCTTACCCTACTACATTTCACTCTTGCCCATGGCGTTTGAACAATTTGACCTTCAGGAGTATGACGTGGTCTTGAGCTCGACGACATCCTTTGCCAAGGGTGTTATCACGCCGCCCGACTGTGTCCATATTTGTTACTGCAACACGCCTATGCGTTTTGCCTGGAGATATCACGATTATACTCGCGAAAGAAGCATGGGGGCCCTGCAAAGAATGCTCTTACCCGTGTTGCTTCATCCCATCCGAACTTGGGACGCAGTCTCCGCGAATTATGTTGACTATTTCATCGCCAACTCCTACAATATAGGCCGCCGGATCGCTAAGTTTTACCGGCGCGATTCCTACGTGATTCACTGCCCCGTAGATTGTTCTCGGTATCATATAGCCTCCGAAGTAGACGACTACTACCTCATCGTGTCCAGGCTCAGGGAATATAAGAGAATAGATAGGGCAATAGAGGCCTTCAATGCTCTAGGCCGTCCTCTATTGATTATAGGAGAAGGCAGCGACCGTGCTAGGCTCCAAAAACTTGCCGGCAAGAACATAACATTTCTTGGCAAGGTTGACGAGGAGACCCTCCAGAATCATTATGCACGATGCCGGGCTCTGATCTTTCCTGGGGAAGAGGATTTTGGATTGACACCCGTAGAAGCAATGGCATCAGGACGTCCGGTTATTGCATTCGGCCGAGGCGGTGCATTGGAGACAGTCGCCGATGGCGTGACTGGGTGTTTCTTCAATGATCCGACGTCAGAATCGCTGGCTGATGCTGTGATGTCATTTGATGCATCAGCCATGGACGCTCAGACCATACGCAACCACGCCTTACAGTTTGATGTTACACACTTCAAACAGAAGATCGAGGATCATATCAAAATGTGTATTGAAGGAAACGCACCGTGCTCCGTCAACGCATAATCCTCTTTAAACGGCTGAACATCGTTGTCGATCTGCTCATCACTGCTGCATCATTCGTCTTGGCATACTACCTCCGGCTATCCTACCCAGGCAGTCAACTCGAACCTATAGGCCCGTTTTCAGATTATTCCTGGATTCTACTGTTAATTCTCCCGGTCTGGTGGGTTCTGTTCAACATGCACGGGGCTTATTATTCCCAACGGACCACCCCATTCATGTCGCTCACATGGATGGTTCTGCGGGTGACCTTCTGGGGAGGCATATTCTTACTTGCTGCTCTGTACGCATTTAAGGGGTTCCTCGTCAGCCGGTGGATGATCGGGGCCTTCCTAATCCTCAATGCATCCTTTCTGTCTATCGAGAAAATCATCATCATGACGTGGCTCCACGTCCTCAGAAAGAAGGGATACAACTTCCGGACGGTGTTAATTGTCGGCATCGGGGACCGGTTGAGAGAGGTAAAATACAAAATCGACCAGCATCCGGGTTGGGGAATGAAAGTCGTCGGATTTGTGGCAGTGGACGCCTCCCAGACTAATCAGACGACCTATGGTCTTGACCGCTTGGGCGATCTGAAGGACCTGCCTGACAGAATACACGAGAATGTGGTGGATGAGGTGATATTCGCTATTCCGATCGGTTACCTTGACAGAATTGAGGACGCCGTCCGTCAATGCGAAGAACAAGGGATAAAGACTCAGATCGCCATGCATTTCTATACCCCGACTATTGCGAAGACATATGTCGAAGATATGGATGGGCTGCCCCTTCTCACGTACAGTTCGATTCCGGAAGACATTGCTAAACTCTTTCTGAAGCGGATGTTCGATGCGGTCGCTTCTGGAGTCGGCCTGATTATCCTTAGCCCATTCCTCGCAGCCATAGCAGTATCCGTGTGGTGTACTTCAAGCGGCCCGATACTCTTCCGACAGGGGCGCATCGGACTCAACGGCCGCATATTTACGTGTTACAAGTTCCGTACTATGGTAGCAAATGCCGAGGAACTGCGGGAAGGACTCTCTGGTCTGAACGAAATGTCAGGTCCTGTGTTCAAAATCAAAGATGACCCCAGAGTAACAAAGTTTGGATGGTGGCTGCGCAAGTACAGTTTGGATGAACTACCACAGCTTTTCAATGTCGTAATGGGAGATCTCAGCTTAGTTGGACCTCGCCCTCCGATCGTCGATGAGGTACGGCAGTACGAGCGTTGGCAGCGTCGCCGGCTCAGTATGCGACCGGGTATTACCGGAATATGGCAGGTAGAAGGACGCAGCCGAGTTGCTGAATTCGATGAGTGGGTACGCTTGGACCTGCAGTATATTGACAATTGGTCGTTGACGCTGGATTTCAAGATTCTCTTGAAGACGATTCCTACCGTAATCCTCGGACGCGGCGCCCACTAATGGAGATAGCATGCACGTTCTGATAACAGGCGGGGCTGGTTTCATAGGCTCTCATACCGCAGATGGCCTTCTTGCCGATGGACACACAGTGCGTGTACTCGATTGTCTGGATCCTCGAGTTCATAGGAGCGGCAAACCCGAATATCTGGATCCGCGGGTGAAGTTTATTCTAGGAGATGTGCGAAATCGTTCCGATCTGGAAGAGGCACTAAAGGATATCGACGCGATTATCCATCTGGCGGCATATCAAGATTACATGACAGATTTCAGTCGATTCTTTGATATCAATGCCGTCGGCACTGCGCTGATCTATGAACTGATCGTCGCGAATAATCTACCGATTAGAAAAATCGTTATTGCATCGTCTCAAGCAGTCTATGGTGAAGGGCCGTATAGCTGTGTGAACTCAGACTGCAGAGAATCGGCGGTGATATAGCCGTCAGTAAGATCTGAGGCGCAGCTGGAGAGGGGCCAGTGGGACATCCGATGTACCCAATGCAATGATGTATTACAGTCGATCGAAGCAGCTGAATCAGCTGTGAACCCAGGAAATTCATACGCCATTTCAAAGTACACTCAGGAAATGATTGGTTTCACCCTCGGCAAGCGATACGGGATACCCACGGTGGCCATGCGCTACTCCATCGTCCAGGGGCCCAGACAGTCATTCTCCAACGCCTATTCCGGCGCCTGCCGAATCTTCTCCCTACGCATGCACTTGGGTTATTCTCCCATGGCCTATGAAGACGGTCTTCAGCTCCGAGATTATGTCAACATAGGGGATGTAGTCCGGGCTAACCTGCTGGTCTTGGAGCATCCAGAGACGGACGGGGAAGCTTACAATGTCGGCGGTGGGCAAGCAGTCAGTGTTTTAGAATTCGCGGAGGTTGTAGCGCGGACATTTGGCAAACCCGCCCGTACTGAAATTCCCGGCAAATACCGCTTTGGTGACACCAGGCATATTATCTCTGACATTTCCAAGCTCAAGCGCATCGGATGGAAACCTCAAGGCAGTATAGATATCAGCGTTCAGGCCTATGTCGCTTGGCTGACTGAACAACCGGGACTGGAAGACTATATAGCAGAGGCCGATCAGGTGATGGCACAGCAAGAGGTCGTTCGTGAGGTACACGATAGGTAGATGATAATTACTCAGACTCCTCTGCGGATCAGCTTTGCGGGTGGCCTCACAGACATACCGGCCTTTTACGAGAAGTACGGCGGCTGTGTGGTCAGCACGACTATTGACAAATACATCTTTGTAATCATCAATGAACGATTTGATGACAAGATCTATATCAATTACTCCCAGAAGGAGATTGTCGATTCGGTCGCTGATATCAAACACGACCTGGTCCGCGAAGCGATGATCATGACTGGCGTCACGGGAGGCGTTGAGATTACTACGTTGGCTGATGTTCCGTCGGAGGGATCCGGCCTCGGATCCTCCAGCAGCGTCACTGTCGGGCTACTCAACGCCCTTTACGCTTTTCAGGGCGAAGTAAAGCCAGCGGGATTCCTGGCGGAGCAAGCCAGTGAAATTGAAATCGTGCTCTGCGGAAAGCCTGTCGGAAAGCAGGATCAGTATATCGCCGCATTTGGAGGTCTCCGATGCTTTGAATTTAGGGAGGATGGCTCCGTTGGCGTGGCGCGACTTCCACTCAATGCTGATCAGAAGCGATACCTCAGTGACAATCTGATGCTCACATATACCGAACGCACTCGCAGCGCAGATGACATTCTCAGTGCCCAGAAGGACAATATGGCAGAGAAAAACCAACATGTGCAGAATATCAAACAGCTCGCTTTTGAAACCAGAGAAACACTATCAAGTGGTGACATCGATGGCCTTGGCGAACTCCTTGACAGAGGTTGGCAATGGAAGAGAGAGATGGCCGCGCGAGTGAGTGACGATGAGATCGACCAGATATACATCAAGGCGAAGTCTGCGGGTTCGCTGGGTGGAAAGCTCTGCGGTGCAGGTGCTGGCGGTTTCTTCCTCTTCTATACACCTCATCATTTGCAGTCCGATGTTCGTAGTGCCGTCAGCGAGTATCGAGAATTACCGTTCAATCTTGAGCGCGACGGAAGCAAGGTAATTTTCAATATGAGGAGATACGAATGGAATTGACCAAGGACTACCTCGATTGGACTGCCGAAGCGTGTATGCAGATCGACGATGAACCCATCGAACAGATGATTCAACTCCTGATGGATGCACGCCGCTCTGGAAACAGGATCTTTATCATTGGGAATGGTGGAAGCGCTGCGACCGCATCTCACTTCTGTGAAGATCTCGGCAAGTGTACACTCTCCAGTCTCGAGGATGCCGAGCGGTTCAAAGTGATCAGCCTAACGGACAATCTACCCTACGTGACCGCATGGGCCAACGACAACGGATACGATGTTGTTTTTGAGCAACAGTTGCGCAATCTGGGTGAGTCCGGTGATCTTGTGTTTGCCATCAGCGCCTCTGGCAAAAGTCCCAATGTCGTTAAAGCTCTTCAGTACGCCAAGCAGTCACAAATGAAAATCGCAGGCATGACGGGCTTTTCAGGTGGGGCCGTAAAAGATCTATCAGATTGCTGCGTGCATGTGGAGATACCGGTTAAGTCAAACAGCGCATGGCACGTCCGCTCTTCCACGGCTGACTAT
>JABIQT010000028.1 GCA_018667995.1 Candidatus Latescibacterota bacterium | reverse complement strand
GACATCGTTGAGATGGCGTCAAACATGGCATTTGATTGGATCTGGTTCGACGCGGAGCATGGCCCCGTAAACGTCGAGATGCTCGAACCCATGTTGCAGGTAGCCAGAAGGGGTAATGCCACATCATTGGTGCGCGTGCCGTGGAACGATGTGGTTCACATCAAGAAGGCCCTGGATATCGGTGCCGAAGGTCTCATCATCCCCTGGGTAAATAACCGCGCACAGGCTGAACTGGCCGTTCAAGCTGCGAAGTATCCGCCGATGGGCATTCGTGGCGTAGGACCACGGTTCGTCAACCTGACAGGTGACGACCTGGGCGAATATATCAGAACCGCCAATGATGAGGGTTTCCTGATGGTCCAGATAGAAACTATTGAGGCCGTAGCGAATCTCGAGGAGATCATAACGACGCCCGGTGTGGACGCATTCCTTGTTGGCCCCAGTGACCTTGCTGCATCGCTGGGACATCTCGGAGACGCTTTCCATCCGGAGGTCCAGGATAAGATCGCCGAAATAATGGAGCGCGGCACCAAAGCGGGTGTCCCTGGTGGCTTCGCAGCCACCACTATTGAAACCAACAAGCTACGTGTAGAGCAGGGATTTCAGTGGATAACGCTAGGCAATGATCTTGGATTTATGAAGCAAGCCGCAGAAGCAGCATTGAAGGAATTCGGAAAATAACAATCGGGGATATGAACTAACTCTCTACTATAGGTGCAGCCTGATAACAGCTTGGCCCACCAAATGTTACAGGTTTTTGTTCCATAGTGATATGTCTAAGCCACACGCAAGTAAACCATCCAACATCTGAGTCCAGCTGCGCCGCGCTATGGGGATACCCGTGGCGCGGCGTTTTTCCTTTTCTTCAAATCCCCGTTCTCCTGGCAGACGCACGCGGTCGAAGCCTTCCATGGGCGCTATCGAAGCCGCGCTCTCGATCAAGAACCTCACACGTTCCTCAAACTGTTCTCGTCCGATGAAAACGTCAGGGTCAAGTGCCAACATGAAGGCACCACAAGAATAAGGTGATGTCACATCATGTACTGGGGGCACATCCTTTCCACATGCAGCTCCTGCCAGGCCCCCGATGAGAACATCCGCCAGAAGTCCCAGCCCATAGCCGATCGGCCCCGCCTTGGGAAGCAACCAACCATCGAAGGCCAGTCTCGGGTCCACCGTCGGATTACCATCTGGATCCAGAGCCAACCCCTCTGGGATCTCAGGAAGTTCATCTTCGACTGCCTGGCGAATCGCCGCGCCAGATGTCGCAGTAGCGAAATCCAAAACAATGGGGTGACGATCTCCAGACGGTACAGCATATGCAACGGGATTAGTACCATGCAATCCTTCACGGCCGCCATAGGGCGCCACCCGAGGGGTAGAGTTACCGAAGACAATGCCGATCAGGCCCTGCTGGGACGCCATCATAGCATAGTATGAAATTGCACCATTGTGGCTGGCATTGAAGACTGTCACCGCGCCCATCCCCTGGGATTTGGCCTTATCAATGGCCAACACCATCGCCTCGCGGCTGACAACCTGGCCAATCCCTTGCTGAGCATCGCCCAGTGCCGTTGTCGGTGACTCGCGAATGAGTTCCAGATGCCGCCCAGGGATGATCTGTCCGGACTGGATTCTTTGACCATAGATATGGCTGAGGAGTATACCGTGGGTATCTATTCCTCGTAGACTGGCATCCAGAAGGCATTCGGTAAGTACGTTGATTTCTTCAGAAGACACGCCCAACTGGCCGTAAATATCATCGCAGAACCCCCGTACTTCATCCTCCGAAATGGTGAACGTATCGTCATGCATCGATCTTACCGCCGTTGGGTGTAGGGTTCTGCCTGGCTCGAATCGCGGCCGCATGTGCCGTCAGTCCCTCAGCCTCAGCTAGCGTAATCGCGCTGGCGGCAAGGCTGTCATGAGCCCTCTTGTTCACGCCAAAGACGCTGATCACCTTGGTGAAATCCCTCAAATTGATAGGAGATGAAAACCGGGCCGTTCCACCTGTAGGCATTACGTGGCTGGGCCCCGTCACGTAGTCTCCCAACGCTTCGGAAGAATGTTCACCGACGAAAACACCGCCCGCGTGCTTCACCTTCCCCAAGAAACTCCAAGGGTCCCGGACAAGCAGACAAAGGTGCTCGGGGGCGTAGTCATTGGCCATCTGCAAAGCATGCTCTACCGTATCAGTCAAGACGATCCCGCCGCTCCCGTGCAGAGAGGCCCGTATGATATCGGATCGGTCAAGAGATGCGACGCGATCTTCCACTTCGAGGCAGACCTTCTCTGCCAGGCCGGGCGACGTAGTGATCAATATGGCACTGGCCAGAGGATCATGTTCCGCCTGTGCGAGGAGGTCGGCGGCCACCAAATCTGGACGAGCCGAATCGTCTGCTATTACCACAGTCTCGGTGGGACCTGGCAACAGATCAATATCAACGACACCGTAAACCTGTCGCTTTGCCAGGACTACGAAGAGATTGCCGGGCCCCAGTATCTTGTCCACCTTGGGTATGGATGCCGTACCGTAGGCCATGGCCGCGATGGCCTGGACTCCGCCAACCTGATAGACGGCATCCACGCCGGCAATGTGCGCCGCAGCGAGGATGGTTCCGTTGACGCGTCCATCGGGTCCTGGTGGGGTTGCCACGATGATTTCCTCAACCCCTGCAACACGCGCGGGAACAGCGGTCATCAGAAGGGAGGAGGCAAGTGGTGCGGTTCCTCCAGGCACATATAGCCCAACACGTTCCAGAGGCCTTACCATTTGACCAAGGCCGCCTTCATCGTTCCAATTCATCCACGGTCCGAGAGGCTGTTGCTCGTGAAAAGACCGGATTCTCTCAGCAGAGGTCTTCAACGATTCAATTAGATCATCGGGGGCTGTTGTGTACGCCTCACCAATTTCATCGGAATCCACCTTGAATGCTGTCAGAGAAGCCCCGTCCAGCAGTTTTGAGTATTTCTCGAGAGCGGCGTCTCCCTCTGCGCGAACCTCTGAGATGATCTTAGCCACCACTTCCTCGGGAGTCAATGATTCACCGAATAGTTCGAGAATGCGCTGATTGATCTGAGGGGTGTTACCGACCTCATCGGGCGGTTCCCGGCGAAGGATAGTTGCCTGGGCCTGCTCT
The DNA here is from genome assembly GCA_018667995.1 of Candidatus Latescibacterota bacterium. Taxonomy (GTDB): domain Bacteria; phylum JAAXHH01; class JAAXHH01; order JAAXHH01; family JABIQT01; genus JABIQT01. The sequence continues at coordinate 1,482 of JABIQT010000028.1, read as the reverse complement.
GCAGCCAGTATCTGTATGACTCCTGACATTCCTTAACGAGCTCCTTCCAAGTTACTTTCTGAATGGCTCCAAAGCCTCTATGATAGGGTCGCAACCGAATTTGACACAGTCGGTTACGGGTAGACCCGTTTCACGATGGACCTCGTCCACAATATTGTGCGCGTCATCTACGGTCATGCCTGCACAGTTTAGCGAGATGGCAATTACCTCTGTATCAAACAGTGGGCGGGAAATCATCTCATGCAGATGTATCAGATCAGCGTACGAGGGAATGCGAACAGGGGCGTTGCGCATGAACTCTCGACCGGGTTGATGGCAGAGCACCAGAGCCTGCGGCGCCGCCCCATGCAGCAATCCCAGAGATACTCCTGAGTAGAGGGGGTGAACAATGGTGCCCTGTCCCTCAACGATGAGAAGCTCCCGATGACTGCGCTCCATCACCATCTGTTCAGTCGCCCCTGAGATAAAATCAGCTACTACCGCATCCACTGCAATTCCAGTCCCAGCGATCATCATGCCTATCTGGCCGGTAGCCACAAAATCGGCGTCCCAGCCAGCCTTCCTAGCTGCGTCCGTAATCTCTAAAGCAGCCACCATTTTACCGATGCTCGAGTCTGCACCAACGGTCAAGACTCGAGTATTCGTGAGTTCGTGAGATCGATAGGAGGCCATCTCAATGTCAACGGGAGGCCGGCGCAGGTCATGAAGCTGCACACGCTTTAGCTCCGCAAGTGCTCGAATCTCAGTATCATCGTTCAGAAATACGTGCATCCCGTTCACGATGTCCATGCCGTTCTCGATGGCGGTACAGATCAGCACGCGCCACTCATCGGGTATGAACCCGCCCACGGTTGCCACAGCGAGGACAAGTTCTGTGGGTTGCATAGGTAGTGTTTCTTCAATGGAGGCTACAATCGGAATCCCATCCCCGATTTCAAGGATATCCTGAAGTGGTTTTCCGGCATGCGCAGCATCGAGTACGGCGACTACCGCTTCTCCCTTGTACCGGATCAGTGATGTCGCTGTCTTTGACGAGAACGTGCCCAACCGTCCCTCAGTCAGCAGCACCATCCTGCGGGTCTCCATGGTGTGTCCTTTCTCCTGTTATCGCCCAAAACCAAACCGGAATTATAGCCCCTCTATCACCCGGTTTTTCGCCCTCGAAGAAAAAGTCTGCGTACTTAGAATTCGGTCATGTTCGTCCCATTAGCATAGATTCCTAGGATCAGAAGTTACGCATAAGTTCAGGCAAGTACATCGATGGATGTACCTTCCTGCAGAGACTTTGTGGCAGCATCCAGTACCGCCATTACAGAGCGAACAGACTGCGGAGTAACCGCCAGGTCTCCATCATTATTCAACACTTCGGAGATATTCTGGTAGTAGGAAGACCAATTCCCTCGGACAGAATCTATGGTCATCTCTGTTTCAAGTCCGTTCAGGTCGGTAACGACCCGAGCCCGATTTTCGGGGGCTTCCTCG
>JABIQT010000029.1 GCA_018667995.1 Candidatus Latescibacterota bacterium | reverse complement strand
TCGCTGGAATCCTCCAGAAAGGTCGATCGCAACCACAACTGGGCAGGAGCTGATAGAATCGCTAGTCCGAGAAGACTCAACGCAGCTCGATCCCGCCTCAACCCTTGCTCACGATCCACCAGATGATAGATAAGCAGAGCCACCACCCCTATAATCCCGAAGGGTTTTACTGCCATCGCAGCAACGGCAAAGACCGCACCCCAGAGATGGTGCCCTCTTATCGTCAACAATATGCCGATCGATGTAGCGGCCAGCAGTGGCATCTCCATGTTTATGGCCTCTGCCTGAGCCCTGAAGAGAGGATGAACCATCAGTGCGATGGCACCCAATAGAGCCAACGCCGTACCCACGCGCACGCGCAGCAGGTAATAGAACGCCGCGAGAGTGGCAGCTGCGTAGCCAAATGTCAGCAAGTGGTTGAAGAGCAAAAAGCGCGAGGCATTACCGAAACCGATCATCAGCAATGCCTGCAGGGAAGGATATATTGAGAAGAAGTATACTCTCGGTCCGCCCGCTACATAGCCAGATTGCTCATAGGCCAGTGCCATATAGTCGAAATCGTGGTCTGCCAGCCATGTTGCCTCCGCAAAGAGGCCGAGTACACTATCCCAGTACGGAGGAAAATGTATCGCGTCATAGCACAGAAATAACAGAGCGATATAGAACACTGCGAAAACCGAAACGGGATGAAGCAATCTATCGGAAATGTAGGTCAGCATAGGCGGGACAACACGTCAAGCTCCATGAACGTCAGCTGGCGCCCATAAAGGTCCTGAGAGAAGTAGTAACGAGGGAGAGTGGCAGCCCAACCACATTGTAGAAACATCCGTTAACACGCTCAATGAATCCTGCTCCGAAGCCCTGAGCGCCATAGGCTCCAGCCTTGTCCATTGATTCGCCGGTAGCCAGATACTGCCTGATTTCATCTTCGGTGGCAGCCCTCATGGTGACCTCGGTTTCTTCATGAGATTCATACTGGCGCCCGGTACCTGATTCTACCAGCGCGATTCCCGTGATAACTTGATGCTTGCGTCCAAGAATTGTTTCCAGCATGTGCCGGGCGTCGGATCGACTCCTCGGCTTTCCAAACACAATGCCGTCAACGACGACGATGGAATCAGCTCCCAGGACGATTCGGCCCGACTCTTCCTGACGGCTCGCCACGGCATTTGCCTTTGACAGGGCAAGCGATCTCGCGAGCTCGGAAGGCGACAGATCATCTGAAGAGTCCTCGGGCACGCCTGAAACCTCGACCTCAAAAGGGATGCCTACCTGTGCCAGCAGGGAGGAACGTCTCGGTGAAGCTGAGGCTAAGATAATTGGGGTAGTAACGGAGTAATTCATTTGCTCTCTAATATTAATGTTACCGGACCGTCATTCTCGAGCGAGACGCACATATGGGCGCCGAATCGGCCGGTCTCGACACGTACTCCGAGACTGGCAAGATGAGCCAACGAGGCCTCGTATATGGGCTCTGCGACGTCAGGTCTGGCTGCTTGATCGAAACCCGGCCTGCGCCCCTTTCGAGTGTCGCCGTATAGCGTAAATTGAGAAATAGCCAATACTTGTCCACCAGTTTCGAGTAGAGAACGATTCATCTTTCCAGCCTCATCCTCAAACACCCTCAAGTTCACACATTTTTCCATCACGTACTGTGCGTCTTGCACCGTATCTTCCTTGGCTACGCCTATGAGCAACACGAGGCCCGCCTCAATCTCTCCGATCATCTCGCCTTCAACCTCCACGCGCGCCAGACGAGAGCGCTGCAACACGACTCGCAAGTCTTTACCTCCCCACTACAATTGCACAAATGCCAATCACCATGTCAGCCTTGAGAATGCTGCTCAAACGGGCCGCATTTCCAGGGCCGCAATCCAGCCATAGGGACCATAAGACACATATGAGTATGGCGTCGACCACCGTGACAACCATCAGATAGTTCACACCAAACCAACCCGCTGTGTATGGCCAAATTGTGGTTCCGATGAGAACAGCAAATGTGAACGTGACAATCCATCTGGCTCCGGACTCTCCGTATCTCATAGGCGCCGAGTCAACACCGCCCTCCCGATCACCCACAACGTCCGCCAGATCCTTAAGCACTTCCCGTCCAAAATGAAAAAGAATCGCAAATCCAACAGGAACCACTGTGATTAGCACATCGTCACCCAACAGTCCCCCGATTACGAAGGCCAGCGACGAAACACCTCCCACCAGAAGGTTGCCCAATAGTAGTCTTCTCTTAAGATACTTATTGTAGATGATCGTCATTATCACCATCCCAACTGCTACGACGGTGTGGGAGAGGGATAAGAATCCAGCCGACAGCAGTCCTACTGCATACCACACTCCGGCATACCATGCCGCAAAGCGTACGGAGATTTTCCCAGCCGGAAGAGGCCTGTCGGGTCTATTAACACGATCAATATCCAGATCGCAAATATCGTTGTGTGTGTTCGCTCCGGCGCACAAGCTCCAGCCCGCCAATATGGCCAATAGGATCGCGTATGAGACAGGCGAGCCGTTGGCGACGTGGACACCGACCATCACGGATAGAGCGGCTATGAAGCAGTTCAACGGGCGGATTATGGTAAGCATTTTGCAATTTTACTTCTTCATGAAGGCGAACATTTTGACCACGTCGAATATGATACCAGGCTGGTGGCGGAGCACAGTCATAAACATATCGCGCAACGTGGGACTTGCTTTATTCATGAGTTTTGCGGCCGAAGCATTGTAGGTTTCGTCCTTTAGTTTTTGGATGGCTTCTTTGACTTTGTAGACGCGTTTCTGGTGATTACCGTATGTCTGATCCCACTCTTTCCGATACCGGTGAAGTCTATCACGTGACACATCGCCGTCTCGTATGGCCTCAGCGCAGACCCGTCCGGCGATTTCGCCAGCGATCATCGCGGTTCCGATACCGCCTCCGCTTACAGGATTCACCTGATGCGCGGCATCGCCCACAACCATGATGGCGTCGCCAACGATGTCATCCAGCGTGGCCGCAACCGGGACGCTGCCCACGACCATGGCAAGCGGGGTGCTTTCAGGGAATCGACCCTCGATGAAGGAATGCAGGTAGTCGGTTGAGGATCGCTTTCTGGTGTATCTGCCACAGACACCGATTCCAACATTCCCAGTTTTATCGGTTTTCGGAAATACCCAGGCATAACCGCCGGGTGCCACGTCCGCACCGACAAAGAACTCACAATATCCCTTGTCAGTGGTCACATTATCCAGAAGATACTGAGACGTGACCTCGAGATCCCTCAACGCAATCATCGTTTTGATGCCCGCCCAGCGGGCGACGCGTGACTCAACTCCGTCTGCCGCAATCACGACCTTGCAGCGCACGGTGCTTTCGGTTCCGCGTGTCAGGATCTTGACTCCGCAGGGGCGATCCTCGTTGAATTCGAGTCCGGTGGCGCACGTACTCACGCGCACCTCTGTGCCGGCCTGGCCGGCCCTGTTCGCCAGGGCCCGGTCAAAAACCCGTCGCTCAAGCACGTATCCCATACCCTCCTCCGTGAACGCCACACTATCTCCTGACGGCGCGTAGATCCGAACTCCCTGTATCTCGCTGGAGATCCAGTGAGGATCTGGATCGATGAATCTTTGAATCACATCGGCTCCTACTCCCTCCGCACATCTGACAGGAACACCGATTTCGCGGTCCTTCTCGATCATCAGAACGTCAAGACCGCGCTCGGCAGCCGCCCAAGCGGCCATTGATCCGCCTGGACCTGCGCCCACTACAACCACATCAAAAGCTTCTTTCTTGGAGAACATGTATAGGTTTGCATCCTTTCAGTAAGAACGTCTTCGGATCCCTATCAGGGAGAAAACTGTATTGCTGTACTATGTGATTCCAATCAGGTACTGCAGATGTCACATGATCCGACCATATCACATGCTCGGTTCGGTACCAATGCCGGTGTAACTGTACCCAATCGGCCAGTTTTGCCGCCGTGACCCGGTTCTTGAGTTCAAAACTATTGGCACTTCAGGATGTCAGCGACGTATGATTCGGGGTATCGTCAGCAGATACATGTCCAAATCGAGCAAAGAATCTATTACTGGCTGATTGGTCTACTCCGCACCATAAGCGGTTACTCTAGGGAGGGCTCTGCGGAAACTGCAAAAGCGAGAGTTTTTCAGCCACGTCATAGTCCCGGGCGAAGGCCAGTTCGACGGACGCTACCCTACTGGTACGAATGCGCATGGCCGTTATGGATCGACACTCTTCCCCGTCCATATAGCCACGTATTGGCCGTTTCTTATTCTCCAGGGATCGAAATTGTATGGTCGCCCCAAGCGGTAGTACGACCGGCTTCCAGAGTGGAGGGTCGGCAACATTCGAGCCGATCAATAACAACGCGGGGACACCTACGGGCAGCGATGGTGCGCCCATGGCGTGTGCATAGGCCGTTGATCCGGCAGCGGTAGCCACCAAAACGCCATCGCAGACCAGCCTGGGAATCCGGACCTCATCATTGACGCGCACTTCGATCCATGCCGTCTGTCCTTCTTCCCGCTCGACCCAAGCATCGTTAAACGCGAACGCTCCCTCCCACGGGCCATCCTCTTCCTGTTGCGTCTCCACGTAAAGTAACGGCAGATGCCATATAGTTAGATCTGAGAATGGTGCATCCAAATCAAGTACATCTGGTTGATTCAGGAGGAAGCCACGATGGCCGGCATTGATGCCGATAAAGGGAAGTCGGCGACGCCACGAACTTCTGATGGCGTGCAGCATGGTTCCATCCCCACCCACGGTAACGATTACGTTTGGATCGGGATGGCAGTAAGGCTCCAACTGCGATACAATATCGGCCAAATGGTCGTTCCGACGGTCGTAGATGAGATCAATCCTGGGTTCGATCTTTGACACAGGTACATTGATCGCGGGGGCCTGACCGCGATAGAGACCATATCGCTCAATGTATCCCGCCACTCTTGGAACCACCTGTCCGTCAGGCACCGTCGATCTGTTGAAGACGGCACTACGGATCTCAGAGCTAGCTCCATATTTCGCCTGATGAATTACTTCACTACGAGGCGGAAGATCCTCTTCCGAGAAACCGTATCCTCCCCGCGACACGACCAGGAATCCTGTGTGCGCCCACAGTGCCTTGCCATTGACCCATTCCCGTTGAATCAGGGAATTTCCCTCGCTCCCCCCCTGAACCAGGTCTGAACCGATGACCAGCCAGACCTCTCCAACCTGTTCATACCGGTCCACCAGCTCGAACGTCCTGGTGAATACCGTCAATTCCAGATCAGTAAGATCAACGGTAACGTTCGGTATATCGGCGAAGGTCATATCCACCATTACGGCGCGGTGAATAGACGGGATGTTATTGACGGTGAGTTTATCGGGACGCGGTCCGCAGGGCACCACCACGACCTCGTCAAAACTCTGGGCGGCTTCCGCAACGATTTCACGATGGGCACTTGTGGGCGGATCAAAACTGCCGCCAAATAGGGCAATTCGTTTATTGTCCAACATGGGATCCATGGTCTGAAAACACGGTAAACAAAGGGCAATAATGTGACGGAAAACTACACGATTACGACGCGCGTGTCAAACGTACTTTAGCTGGTATACCAGTATCCTCAATGGCTTCTGCTCTGCCAGGAGTCATCCCCGAGACCACCCGCTTCTACCAACAGATATCCGCGACCGGCGGTCAGGCTCCGAGACTCAATGTCAGCAGCCATCGATAAGTAGCATCAGCGTCGGCAGGTAGATGTCCGAGAATCCGTCTGCTTTGCGGGTAATTTAATATGATGTACCTAGGCCGTCAAACCGCTGACGTCGGCCAGGTTTTTCACTTCGAACGACCGGTAAGATTATTCCAGACCAACGAATCCCCACCAAAATGAGAACACGAGAGCAGGAGCCGCAATAATCGACGATGGCGATGTGTCATTTCTTCTGTCCCTGATTTGGAACTTGATCAATAGAAGTCTATAAACTCGTCTAAGGTTATTCTATATTGTGGTCAAAAGCAACATCTCTGTTTTACGGTTGATTCCCGTTTGGATACCGGCTATTATAGCACGAAATGACGCAATTAATCGTAGTCTCTGCTTGTGCCTGCAGCCGGACAGCAGAGGACAGCATCACAGGAGTCCTTCCATGCCGCTGAAAATGGGATACGCCACTTTGCGATGGCGTGAGCCGGATCTGGAGAGAGCACTGCCCGCATTGAAGGACGCGGGCTGGGATGGTTGGGAAGGGCGTTTGCCATTGGATTGGATGGGTCCCGCGAAACGCCTTAAGAGCATCTGCGACGCTGCAGATATGCCCATGTGCGTATTCACAGCCAGTGGATCACCGGACAATACCGACTGGGCGCATGTGGAGCGCAACAAACGGCGCATGGAATATGCCGCCGAAATGGGTGTAGACTGCTTCATGTTCATGAGTGGCCCCAAGCCTGAAGGACGAACTGTCTCGGCTGATGATATCAAGCAGTCGGCAGAGAAAGCGGAC
>JABIQT010001009.1 GCA_018667995.1 Candidatus Latescibacterota bacterium | reverse complement strand
TCCGCCGAGGATAAATTGGCAGATCGCCTCTCTGTTGATGGATTTCGCTATGGCCTGGCGCACGCGACTATCGTTGAAGGGCGGTTCACGGGTCTGGAAGAAGATGTACCAGGTTGCGTCAGCCAGATTCGAATCCAGTTCACTATTCAGAACGGGATCATTCTTGACCCTTCGTAGCTCATTGGCTTGTACTGCCGCACGGCCCACCTCATTGTTTTCATAGGGCAGCAAACTGGCTCCCGACGGATGCCGAAATATGCGATGGATTTTCTCGAGATATCCCATGATTGGTCCGTCATAATAGGGATTCAGCGAGAAATCCATATGGCTGCCATGCTGCCACTCTGTAAGCTGGTAGCTGGAGTTCGTGACACAGTTTCCCGCCTCCGTCCATTGCTTGCCGTATTTCTCGATCTGCCATCTCGGTACCGGCATGGACGTTGGAACAGCCATGATCAAGCCGAGATAGGGTGTAGGGTGCTCAGTTTCTACGATGAAGGTGTAGTCGTCGGGGGCGCTGACTCCCAGCATAGCAGGATCGGCATTCTCTGTCTGATTGTAGGTCCGGGACCCCTTAATATCATAGTAAAAGGCCGCATATGGGTTGGCGATTTCAAATGAGAGGGCACGTTGATACGTGTACACAAAGTCATGTGCGGTTACCGGGCGCCCATCGCTCCATTTGCCGGATTTTCTGAGATAGAAGGTCCATTTCATTCCATCAGAGGACATCTCCCACCGCTCCGCAGCAGCTGGGATGACATTCTGGTCTGCGTCGAGAGCCACAAGCTGTTCAAAAAGGAACTCGTTCCACTCACCCACGTAGAGATTGGCGCTCACATCAAGGCTGGTAGGTTCGTCGGCCATGAATTGATACACCTGAGCTGCCAACGGCGCAGCATCACCGGGAAGAATTCTGCCGAGAGAATTGACCACCTGTGGCTGGGCTGAGGCATGATGGATGCCAATTGATACTAGCACGAGAACGAGACCGACTACAATTAGCGGGCGTTGCTGGCGCATAGGGCCTCCGAGTATTCTGGGGATGATGTGCGATTAGAGCAATCTGACGCACTTACAATTGGATCCACTATACCTCGTATCCCTGTTCCAGGAGGGCTTCCCTGAAGAACGGGAAATCGGAAACGCCGTCATCACTTCGCCAGCGGCCGATTGAGTCGGGACGGACGATGATTCGTGCGAGCGGAATGTCGAGAAAACCTTCGAGTCGTTTGAGCGTATCTTCCTGGTTCAGAACGAAGTCTTCGAATCGGACCGTAATGACCTGTTCCGGCAATGGAGTCGCCTTCATCAGTTCGTATTGATACAACCATGATATGGCGCGCCTCTCACGGAGATCCTCCGTTTCCGGATAGGATATCCCGAAGTCTTTGAGGTCATCTGTTCTGTGGTGGGCCAGGATACAGTCCCGCGGATCACGTATCCAGAAGATAAACTTCAACTCCGGGTACATACGCAGGATCCACGGGAATATCAATGTGGTCTCCGGCAGCTTCCATCCGCGATGTTCCGATCCGTTATCCATCACATCGGATAGGTAGCGCTCGATCAGTGTGATGAAGTTTGGATCGATGTCCATGGTATGCAGGGCGTCGAAATCCCAGGAAAGACCACCGTTCCATTTCACATAAGGTGCCATTACTTTGCAGGCTTCGTATAGATCCGCGGGTGGTATCTTGTCTCCGGAAGGATTCAGCATCCGCCCCATGTAGACCCCGCTGGCGTAAAGGGTATGAGACATAGCGCGGGTCCCGGAATGACCCCGACCAATTATTGTTATGATTGACATTTTATCGTTGATTTATGATGGTTTTCGATCTATCAATGACGGCAATGGTGGATTCCGATTCAGACGCTCCATATAATGATCGTGAGGCGCACGTATATCAAGTAGATTTTCCCGGTTCGCAAGGACATGGGTTTATGAACTACAGATACTCAAACGCACGGGTTCCGGGCCTATGAATCATCACTCTTTACCGATGTTGGGTTGGTTCTGATAATTCCTTGTCCTGCTGTAGGATTTTCGTTCATTTTAACTCGGCGTCTCTTCGTTCCTGTGGTGATGACTAACCGAACAAGCCAGTAAGGTTGGAGGTATTATGTTGACCGATGATGAAAAATGGCAATTCGATCTGCACGGATTTTTGATTCTCAAGCAGGTGCTCGCCCCCGATGATCTGTCCCGGATGGTTGCGCTCTGTGACGAGTGGCATGGCCTGAGTGAATCAGAGCTGCCACCTCCGCTCAGCTCTTACGAAGACCCCGCGAAAAACCCCGATTCCGCCCGTGCCATACTTGATCCAGAGTATGCAGATCCAGTTTTTGATAGGCTCATACTGAATTTACAGATCATGCGCGCCGTCTTGGACATCACGGACAATGCGCCGCAACATCTACTCTCCGCGTTGACGGTGAATCAGACGGACAGCAACGAAATTGGCCTCCACGGCGGTACCGTCGGCAGCATTCGGAATCCGGCGAACGACTACCAGGCTGGCGATGGACGTGTCTTCGCCACGTTTTTGAACGCGGCGATTTCGTTAGTAAATGTACCTCCTGGTTCCGGCTTTGTGTGCATTCCCGGAAGCCACAAATCCTACTTCCAGCGTCCGGAGGATGTTGATATCTACACAGGACCGCCGACTGTGGTGAACGTCCCCATCAATGCCGGCGATGCGGTGATATTCACCGAGACGCTCTGCCATGGCGCTTTGCCTTGGCTCCGAGAGGACACCCCACGCCGAACGGTTTTCGTACGATACTCGACCTCTTATGCTTCCTGGTCGCCCGGCGCGGGTCCCAAGGAGGATTTCAAGGATAGACTATCAGAAGATGTCTATCAAATGAAGCAGCAGTGGCCGTTTCAGGGGAAGAAACCCGTGGTGGAGAAGTTGATCGAGCAATTGAATGGTTGAGTAGTTTTGGACTCCGTGATTCTTGGAGCAGATCTTGAGAATCTGTGTCGGATTCGTGCAGTTTCCAAGATCAGCCTGTGAAGTTGGGTATCCCGCCTTTTCCCGATGGTGCTACCGGTGTCACAGATCGTGTCTTCAAAGGAGATGCACTAAGGCTACGACAACTGGCTGTCGATGCGGTCGTTGAGAATTA
>JABIQT010000030.1 GCA_018667995.1 Candidatus Latescibacterota bacterium | reverse complement strand
CCCTCCTGTTCGTACATAAGCAGCTTTGAATATCATTTCTGGATCCAATAGAGTGTCTGGTGCAAGGGATCGGCTCCGTCGGCTGTGATCAGATAACCGTCTTCAATGCGAAGGCCGCCCCACGGTGCGTTGAATAGGGGAATATCAATGGAGAGGACCATGTCCTCTTCCAGATGAGCGGCGCTGCTCGGACCGAAGATGGGCGGCTCGAACTCGATGACACCGACGCTGTGGACACCGGAATAGAGGAAATACTCCGCCAGGTGACCCTCTGCCACCACCTTTCTACCGATGGCTTCGACCATTCGTCCCTCCACGCCCGGGCGCAGGGCCCCGGCACATGCTTGTTGGGCCTTCACCGCCACATTCAACGCCCGTTTGATCTCCTCCCCCGGATCACCCACAAGGACGGGGCGACCGATGGCGGCATGATATCCCTGATATCTCGGGGCGACGGTCAACAAAACCAGTTCATCTGATGCTATGGGGCGGAACGTGGACCGGGCAAGAATAGGCCGGCTATTGGGGCCGGAAGCGACAATGGTGTCGATCCCCGTGCCTTCTGCCCCGGCCCGACGCATAGCGGCCTCGATTTCGGCCGCCACCTCCCGCTCGGTGACGCCCACGTCTATGGCATCAACACCGGCCTGGAATCCCACTTCCGCAATCTGATACGCGTATCGAATGACTTCAAGCTCAGACGGTGATTTCTGCGCTCTTATGTCACACAGATCGTTCTCCACATCGTGCCAGGTGGCATCCGACAAAGCGGCGTGTAGAGCGCCCTGGACACTGGCGCCCATCAACCCTTGTCCGCCGATGCCGACGCGTCGGATGGCAGAGCGGTCTACACCGATGTCTGTCATAGTTTCCGCAAGGCTTTGCATGGTGGAAAAAGGGTAATCCTCATCCGGATGGGTAAACTCCTGGAGGATACGCACATCAGGGACCTGCCCCGCCAGCAGCGCGTACTGATCGCTTTCGGGTCCGACCAGCATCACAGGGTCGCCCTGCCTGGACATGAGGATGATCACGGGTTCGAAATGAACCGGAAAGTCTGCGAACCACCGGGCATGTGCGGCTCCGAATGTCGCTCGGTCATCGGCATAGGCCAGCAGCAGGTCCAGGTCCTGCCGCTCCATCATGGCCTGGACTTTTCGCCAGCGCTCCGGATATTCCGAGGCGGGAATCGCTGGTTTAACAGATTGGTCTGACAAAGTGCCTCTCCATACCTGACGCCAGGCCAAGGGAGATGCCTCCCCCAACTTGCCAGACCAAATAGTCTAAGGAGGCTCCGGTGGCCTGTCCGCAGGTGCTATCCATGGCCCTCGACTCAATGTCGAGAACCATGGCAAGGTGCCGTGCTGCGAGTAAAATGTGTTCGGAGTTACCTGTCTGAGTTCAGTGAGACGATATTATACTGAGGATAGCCTCATTAGCAAAGAAGGAATTGGAAAAGTGGGACCAACCTTGTCAGATCATTTGAAGTCGAATTCCGGTGGCCTGTAAGTCGATCAAGATGGAGTGATAGCTGGTGTATCGGAAATCTTAGAGAATGGAGTTTCAGATATGAATAGAGTATGCGCAGTTATTCTGTTTTTCATCTTAACCAACCCACACACCGCGTTGGCCACGGACGTCGAAGCATCTGCGGATGCGGTGGGGCTGGAAATAGCGTTTAAGGATGGAGAGAAATATGATGTCAAGCCCGAGGAAGTGCGTCTCATTACCGATATAATCTCAAGTGCTGAGAAGAAGGTCCGGGAATTGCTGCCTGACTTACCCGAGGACATATCCGTAACCGTGACATTTGTGGACAAGGATTTCAACTACTGGGGCACCTCAATGGGGCTCAACGGGCAGACAGATGCGCCAGGGGTCGTGGGCGTCGAAATCTCCACCAGATACCCGGGCGGCATCGCGGCCGCGGTAAACAAGAATCTCTCACGATTAATTTATCATGAGTTTCATCATCTGATGCGTGGCTGGACCATGACTGGTAATAAGTTTGGTCCCGGTCTCACCATTGCTACCGTCAACGAAGGCCTGGCGGTCGTCTTCTCTGAGCTGTACGCAGACGGAACATTCGAAGACCTCGCACAACCGGATGACGGGGAGAAGTGGCTGAAGGAGATCCTGGCCCTGCCCTTAGACGCCAATTACGGGGTATGGATGAATCTCCATCCCGACGGTCGGTTTACGATCGGCTATCGAACGGGCATGTATGTGGTTAACCGTGCAATAACGGTCTCAGGAAAGGATATCTTCGAACTGAGCAAACTCTCCCCCGACGAGATCT
>JABIQT010000031.1 GCA_018667995.1 Candidatus Latescibacterota bacterium | reverse complement strand
TCAGGAATTCATCGGGGTGACTGCCCTTGCCGAACGCGCCGCTACACAGGTACAGGGACAGTCCATTGTCAGCGCAAGCCGCGACTGTTTGCTGAGACCCATCCGCCACGACATACTCGAAGCCGTTGTCAGCCAGAATTTTGATGTGGTCAGTCGCCGGCGACGCCAGCCCGTGCATCCATAGACCAGACTTTGCCATTGATATTTCCTTTGCTGGTGTCGTTTTCAGGAGAAAACAGGAGTAGCTAATTCTGGGTTAGATAGGTGGACTAGCCCAGCCCTGTCAAGATGCTGTCTTTCCGTCGCGAGTTAGCATCCGCGAAACAGGTGGCTATTCCCAAGGTTTTATATCCAGGCAGCACGGGCATGGCCCGCCTCGCTTCGCACGATCAAATAACATACAATTGGGTATTGTGACATTCACGTATTGACAGATCTGCAAGACCGACTTATCGCGTTCTAGAATCATCATCAAAATCATAAAGAGTTGTAGTTCTAAGCCTACGTCGGAATCAGTACGCTCAGTGGACAGCCTGTTTTTTGTGAACGAACGCCGGACGCATAGGCTCGTACTGCCCTGGTGACGCCGAGCGAGGCTTTACCTTCGGATTCCTGATGGTAGTAGCTTGCGTTGCCCACTACTCGTTTCAATGTCCCACATGCAGGTGTCTTTCTGAATAGACCTGGTACAGCTATTCAACTGGTGCTTTCGTAGCGCCTGGAGCAGCCTGCAAGGATTTAAGTCCACGAAGTGACAACTACGACTCTATTCGACTGGCCAACAAAGCGCCCGTCAATCGTTAACTGAGGCCCTCATGCTAATACCCGATTTGGCCCCCACGAGTAGAAGCCACCGTCTCCGAGAAATGTACTGGGCCGGCGAGCACGAAAGATACTGCATCAGCAAAGTACTGACTGGCTCGGAAGACAGTTCGCTGGTTGGCAGAGCCAGAGACTTCGCTCTATTGCTGCGCGAGAGTTCGCCTGTGATCTCTCCCCTGGATCTGTTAGCTGGCCTTCTGCCGGTTTCCCCCGCTGAGGGGAGCAGCATTGACCTGGGCCACTACGACGGTCATTACACACCCGGCAATGCCAACCTGATTCGCATGGGATACACTGGGATCCGGGACAGGGCACTCGAAATGCTGGCCACCGAATGGGACTCGGAGAAACGGGATTTCCTCGAAGCAACCGTGATCTCCTATAATGCCGCATGCGAATTCGCTGAGAAACACGCACAGGTTGCAGAGGAGCTGGCAAGCGATTCGCTGGACGTGGACCGATCCAGGGAATTGGCACGCATGGCGGCGAGTTGCCGGGGGATTGCCTCTGGACCGCCTGAAACCTTTCATGCAGCCTTGCAGATGATGTGGTTCACCTTTATGTACGGCGCCCGAGGGAGTATCGGCAGGTTTGACCAGTGGATGTACCCCCTTTACATAAAAGACATCGAAAATGGGGCGCTGACACGGTCCGAAGCACAGGAGATGCTCGAGAATTACTTCATTAAACTCAACTATGTCGCCGGTAACAACGACTCCCTGCGGAATATCGTGCTCGCCGGACAGACACCGGATGGTGAAAACGCGGAAAACGAGCTGACCACAATGTGCCTGCACGCCGGGGCCCGGTTAATGCTTCCGGAGCCTAAGCTGAATGTACGTTTCTATGATGGATCCTCCCGTGAACTGCTGGAACTCTCCTGCCAGCTTACCTGCATGGGGTTGAGCAATCCGGCCTATTTCAACGACAGCGTGGCGGTGCCCGGGCTGGTTCGGCTGGGGATTCCAATTGAGGACGCCCGGGACTACTGTAATGATGGATGCTCAGAGTTGATAATCGGCGGCAAGAGTACCATCCGTTTTCGTAATTTTGACACGCTACCCATGTTGAATGATACGGTCCGACAAGCGCACGAAACAGATGTCTCGACGTTCGATGAGGTGTTATCGCAATTCGAGGAGCGCCTGGTAGCTGAAATACCAGATCACAGTGGCGACAGAAGCCACGTAACTTTCCCCTTCTTCGCGGCAAGTCTGGATGACTGTCTTGAGCAAGCATGGACGGGTGGCGCGCGCTACAGCATCCAGGGCGCTATTCCCTCCCAGATGGGAAATGTCGCTGACGGACTGGCCGCCATCAAGCAGTTCATCTTTCAAGATCAGAGCCTGGACTGGGCAGAACTGAACACAGCCCTCGCGGACAATTTCGAAGGCCATGAACCGCTTCGTCAGAAGATCCTGAACAGGGCACCGAAGTACGGTAACGACGATGATGGTGTCGACGACATCATCAAGGAGTTGTCTGAACACTTCTGCGATACATTGCACGAAAAAGCTCAGAATAAACACGGCCCTGGCTGCAAATTGGCGCCAGGATTCATGACATTCGGGATTCATCGACGCCGGTTCCTCCCCGCCACCCCCGACGGGCGCCGACAGGAAGATAACGTCGCCAGTAGCTTCTCGCCGGGGCTCGGAAGGGACAAACACAGTCCCACTGCGGTGTTGAAATCCGTAAGTAAAGTGGATCTGCGCAAAGCCGGCCACGGATCCGTCCTGGATATGGCTTTCCACCCCACAGCTCTGAAAGGTGAAGAGGGACACCGGAAATTTGTCTCCTTCGTCGACACCTTTCTAAAACTGCAATGTACGACCACCCTACAAGCGAATATGGTCGCCAAGGAGACACTTCTGGCGGCCCGGGAAAATCCCACCGACCCACAGTACCGCACGCTTCTTGTCCGCGTATGGGGTTTTTCTACGGTGTTTGTCACACTTGATCCAGCCCTGCAGCAGCATGTAATCGAACGAACCCAACACTCGTTGTAAGCCCCGGTTAACGGGAAACCTGTACCGCGAAATACCTTCATTGGGATGAGGAATGATGATCACACAGAGCGATAGTGTTCTTGATCTGCCCTTCGGGGTAGCCCCCCTGAAAATTACCTTGAGCCCTGACACGGAACGGCTGCGTGACGCGGCACTGGATCTCCAGAGTGCTGGCGTATCTGGTATCCCGACCCTTCCGCAGATCGATGCCACCGCATGGATCGAAGGGGAACCCGATGAGGACTGGCTCATATGGCGAGCCCGCCGGACAGCAGCGAGACTCAGAGAAATGCCACTCTCACTTTCTCCGGGTGAGTTGATCGTAGGGCGTCCCGACCTGCGTCCGCCCACCCACGATGAGACCCGTCAAAATGAGGAAGTGCTGAAAGTCCTGGAAGCTATCCCCCCCTACCCCGGCGGTGATTCCGGTCATTTCCATCCAGACTTCGAGAAGCTCTTCAGCGTAGGCATCTCGGGGGTCCGCAGCGAAATAAGGGACGCGAATAAACGTGCCTTGACCGATGAGCAACGCGTGTTCTACGAAGCGTGTGAAATAGCCATGGGAGGAATGGCCGATTATGCGAGGCGCGTCGCCGAATCGTGTGAAGAAGCCGCCGGCACCGAGGGGGCATCGTTGCATGATCTCGCCCGCGTGTGCAGGAACGTCTCGGACGCGGCACCGACGACCTTTCATGAGGCAATTGAGCTCATGTACCTGACTATCATCGCGCTGTGGTTCGGCGAGGATCACTACCTCACGACACCAGGTCGAATGGACCAGACGCTGCGGCCGTTCTATGAGGCCGATCTGTCCGCGGGTCGTATCACACGTGCGGAGGCATTTGAGCTGGTCTGCCTGCTGTACATACAAGTGAATATGATCCTGGGCCCCGGATCAGCGCTTTCTGTCATGGTGGGAGGGCGTGATCGCGACGGTCAGGACGCGACATCCGAATTGACATATCTTTG
>JABIQT010000828.1 GCA_018667995.1 Candidatus Latescibacterota bacterium | reverse complement strand
AATGACACTGGCTTGGATTGGTCGAACACTACCACCATTGTCAATCCTGCAACGGTAAGTTTGGAAGACCAGTTCCAGGACAACGCTACCGATCACTGGACCGTGTCGGTTTTTCCGACCATAGTTCAGAAGGTCAGGCCTTTCTGGTATCTCAGTGCCGGCGTGCGAATCGGATCCAATAATAACGCCCTGAACAGGAACCAGGGCAAGTTTCGTGGTCTCGGAACGGCCGTCGACTCACTCAGCGCTTATTTTGAGACTAGTGAGATGTTCATAAAACCTTCCCTGTCCCTGCGGCGGAGCACCGCGAAATCGCAGGTCAACCTCACTCTTGGTTCAAGCTGGAGTCGATTTGACAGGGTTTTGGACAAAACATCTTTGTTGAAATCGGATTACCTGTACCTGATCCCTGGGTTCAACTACAGCAGCAATTACCGCCAAGGGCGACGGGTCGGTCTTAATTACAGTTCAAGCGTCAACATGCCGAACGTGAATCAACTTCTGCCCTTCACCAATACCAACAATCAGTTGCTACAGTATCGGGGTAACGCCGACCTCAAGCCGGAATATCGCCATAATCTGGATCTGTCCTGGTCTCTTTTTGACCATTTCTCATTCACATCGCTTTTTACCCGCGTCAGGGGAGCCTACACCAGAAACCGGATTAGTTTGTCGCGTTCGGTAAATAGTGACTTTACTCAGGTCATCAGCCCGGTCAATATCGACGGCCATTATTCTGCGATGACCTATATCTCGTTCTCAACGCCCGTGCGAAAACTAGGCTTGACGCTTAACGCCGTAAGCAGTGAGACCGTCAGTCGGAGCAAGAGCATCATCAACGGCGTGGACAATATTGAAACTGTCCTGTCACACACTGTGGACCTGAATATTGAGAATAGGCGCAAAGGTTCGCTGGACCTGCGTATCGGAGGCGAGATCAATGTGACGGATACTAGATATTCGATCTCAGCAGGTAATGTGTTTTCAAATACGAAGTACTATGGGAAGGTGCGCTTTACGCCTAGTGCAAACTGGCGATTTGAGACTGACGCCAATGTGGTCGATTACAATTCCAGGAGCTTCAACCAGTCGGTCCGCATACCATTGATCAACGGGAGCATTAGTTACGACTTCCTGAGAGGCAAGAAGGCATCATTCACGCTTCATAGCTTTGATCTGTTGAACCGGAATACCGGATTCCAGCGCGCCAGTGCAACCAGTTATCTTCAGGAACGCGAGTGGAATACCATTGGTCGGTACGTAATGCTCACTCTTAACATCAGGATGGGCCGCTAGCGGATTTCCCCAGGACGAATTGACCGCTTCGGCATTTACAGTACAATTTCCTGTGCCATCTGTACCTGTGTCATTCCGTGCACGTCTCCGTCCTGAAGAGACGCGAAAGACTGAATCTCCAGTATGGCGTTGTCATGCATCTCATCTATGGTTCCACAACCGGCCGTAGCGAAGGATGCTTTCACCATCTGCATCATTGCCGGTAATTTGTCATAGATTGACCCCTCATGCGGCACGTGGCCGTTCACGCCTTCCTCGAAGAACGTGTTTTCCAGCTGCGCGTAACGCCGATGATTACGCGCCTTCATACTACCCTCCATCCAATATTCCTTTACAATTTCACCGTCTGCATTGCGAATAACACTCCCGGGACTTTCGGTATAGCGAGCCAGAAGGTTTCCCGCCATGATGGCGTCAGCCCCCAGAGCCAACGCAATGGTCATGTCGCCAGCACCTTTGATGCCGCCATCTGCGATTATCGGGATGTAGGTATTTCCGGCAATTTCATCACGCGCATCGCAGACATCAAGCAACGTTGATGCCTGTCCGCGTCCAGTAGCTTTTACGACCTGGGTGATGCAGCCGGAACCAATTCCCATTCCGACCTTGACCCCGTCTGCACCTGCTTCCACGAGAAAGCGGAAACCATCGGCCGTGACTACATTACCACCGATTACTGGTACATCGTGTGTGCTTTTGATCCATCGAATCAGCTCCTGCTGGAATTGAGTATGTCCGTCAGACGCATCCACGACGATCACATCTACATGGTGAGCCACCAGGGCAGCGACACGATCCCTATCTTCTGGATGGGTAGAGACTGCAGCTCCTATGCATAGGCGCTTTTCATCATCTATCGTAGCATGAGGATGCTGGATGTGCTTGTCGAGGTCCTTTTTGAAGACCACCGAAAGTAACATTCCGTCTTTGGATACGATAGGCAGAAAGCCTCTTCCGTATTGGATCATCAGAGTATTGGCCTCTTTGAGGCTGTTGACTTCTATGCCAACCTGTACGTCTGTTTTCATACGCTCAGCAACAGTGTGAGACCGGTCGTAGCGCTCGTCGAAATCCTTGTCGGTAATGATTCCTGCAAGTTTACCGTGGAACTCACCACTCTCGGTTACCGGGAAGGTGGAGTATCCGTTTTCTGCCATGATATCAATGACATCTCCAATGGGGTTGTCGGGAGCGAGGGTCACGATGTTCGTTTGAAATCCGGCCTTGAATCGTTTCACCGCGTCGATGCTTGTACACTGCTTTTCAGGCGACTGACTCACCGGGAGAATGCCGATCCCTCCGAGCTGTGCAATGGCTATGGCCATATCAGAGTCGGTAACCGCCTGCATGGCTGCGCTAAGGATAGGGGTGTGCATACGGAGATAGTCGTTACCCCGTCTGCATAATCGTGTTTCCAGGGAAACGGTATCGCTCTTAAGAGATTCCGGAGTATATCGGGGAAGCAATCGAAATTCCTTTAGGCTCCTGCCCTGTTCACGAACAATTTGGCCCATATCACCTGCTCCTCTGTCTGTGTCGTCTGCCCGAATGTGACTCGATTGTCGCGAATATATGGCTATGGTATATTTTGAACAGATTAATAGTATAAAATGGTATTACCTGTCCACAACGCTATGTGGTCCAGATGGAGGAACCAATGATTCAGGGGGAGCAGGAACTGGACGATCTGGGCGCCATTGCCAGGGGACCTCGCGCTATGTAGCTCTGACACAACGAGATGTTACCAACTTTCGGATATGTTGCAGCAGGATCGCGAGTGCTATCGGCGCATTGATAACGTTGTCAGGAATGCAACCTTCCCCGATCCATAGGAGCCGTCCATGAACGTGAGGTCGATCTAGGTATCATAACTCAGTCTTCGCTCCGCCCCGGAATCAAGTTGGTTCCCCGTTTTCCCCTGCACGACGTACTGACCTGTCACTCGGACCATGCACTTGCCACGCGAAAGGAAGTCAGGCTGAAGGATCGCGAGATGTCTCCGATGATCCTGCTTGATCAAGATTGCTCATCCAGGCGTGTTATCGATGACCTATGTGTTGCGTCGGAAGCGGATCTCACTATCACTATGGAATTGAGCTCCATCGAGGTGATCAAGAGATCTGTGAGAACTGACAGGCGGTTCTCGATTGTCCTGAGATAGCTGTAATTGAGGAGGTGGCGCCCGGTAGCCTAATGGCCGTGGAGATCGCGGAGCATGGGGCACGACTGAAGTATACTGTAGGTGTGATTTACCGCGAACGACGATATCTAACGCGGGCAGCCCGGGGGGAGAGAATAGGTTGAAAGGCTACGTTCCTGTGGACCTCACAGATGGACAAAATGCACCCGTTCGCCACCATTCGGAACGTACCGAATCGACTTTATGAACTCGTAGTCAACTCCCGATACGTCTCGAGATCGGATTTCACGCGCTGTACGTCGCGATCCCTGCCCAGAGCCTCGAATATCGTTATTGCCTGTTCGTATTTCTCGCTCGGATCTTTTTCCTGTCTGGCAAGGGACATACCCTCAAGATGCGTGACCTTGGCGAGATCTGATCTGTTGTCATCTTCCTCAGCTATGGTTCGCGCGTCTGCGAGGTACGAATCCGCACTGTCGAAATCGCTTTGAGATAAATGCACCCTCGCGAGGGCTAGTTCATTGGCGATAATCTTGAGATTCAGTCCCAATTCCTTGTGGATACGTAGCGCCCGGGTGAGCACGCTCTCGGACTCTTCGAATCTGCCCATATCCATGTAGCATCGGCCCTTCGCCATCAGGGCGGTTCCTGC
This sequence comes from Candidatus Latescibacterota bacterium, assembly GCA_018667995.1. Lineage (GTDB taxonomy): Bacteria > JAAXHH01 > JAAXHH01 > JAAXHH01 > JABIQT01 > JABIQT01. The sequence continues at coordinate 1,874 of JABIQT010000828.1, read as the reverse complement.
ACCATAGAGATTCCCGATCTTCTCCATGGTTACAATGGAACTCTCGAAATAATCCAGTGCGGTGTCCCATTCGTTGCGTTTGTCGTACACGTACCCCAGGGACATATAGACATTGCCTAGTTTGCGCTTGTTGTTAAGATCTGAGAACACCTTCATACTCTTAAGATTGTGTTTAAGTGCGGTGTCGAGATCCTGGGTGCTCTCGTAGAACACAGCCAGGTTGTTGTGTGCCTGGGCCACGTCTTCGATGGCGTCATGCTTCTCGAATATTTCAAGGGCTCTTGTACATTGTTCGATCGCCTCGGCGTGAGCCCGGTTCCGGTTCAGCACCCAGCTCCTATTCATTAGAAGACGAGCCATTTCCAGCGAGTCCGGATGGGCCGCGAGCTGTTCAAAGACTTCCTGATACATCGCTAAAGCCTCGTCCTTCTTGCCCTGCTTCTCGAAGATCCGCCCGATGTTTCGGTTGGCGTCCGCTTTTCGAAGATCATCGTCGATCGTACCAATGGCCGAGCGTAATGCTTCGATCGCGGCGTCCAGCTGCCCCGTCAGTTCGTTCAACTCGGAGATCCAGATATATACCTCTGCCACAGCGGGTTCTGGTGTCTCTACGTGATCTACATGCTCAAGGGCCTCAGCGAGGTGATCGATGGCATTGGGGTTATCGAATACACGCATGGCCTTTCGCCCACTGGCAACAGCATACTTGTAAGCTTGAGCGTGATCCTGGGCATTCTGATAGTGCATCGCCAGAATCTCATAGTAGTCTTCGATCCGATCGGCATAGATCTTCTCAATGGCAGCGGCGACGATATGGTGGAGTTCCCTTTGTCGCTTGAGGAGCAGACACGAGTAGGCGGCTTCCTGGATCAGGATGTTTTTGAAACTGTATTCGATTTCGGGAAAGGTTTTGGATTCATACAGCATATCCATCGTATAGAGCCGGTGCAGTTTTTCCTCGAGTAAATCATCATTAAGCACATCCCGTAGCAGGTCTAACTTGAATACCGGGCCGATCACTGAGGCTGCCTGGAGAATGTCCTTGAGGTCGGCGGGTAGCCTGTCAATTCGAGAAACGATCATGCCCTGAATCGTATCCGGGATGGCAACCTGGTCAAGGTCCTTGAGGATCTTGATGGGATGCGCGTCGTGAACTTCAATCACGTGGTTATCCGCCAGATCCCTAACGATGGCTTCGATGTAGAATGGATTCCCATCTGCTCGATTGCGAATCATGATAAGAATGGGATCGGGCACATCTTGGCGGTTGAGAAGGCTCTTCACCAGCTCGTCACTCTCAGCGGGCTTAAGCCTGTCAAAGATAAGCTCGGTGCAATTCTCGCCAAGCTGCCTATCGGCTATCAGGCCGAGGTTCTCAGAGGGATGACCTTTCTCCGGTCGAAGCAGCAGAAGGAGCATGACCCGGCTCTCGTTCAGGTTTTCAAACAGATAGTGCAAGACATCGATAGAAATATTGTCTGCGTAATGCAGGTCTTCAAGAATCAGTATGAGCGGCTTGCTCGCAGAGAGTCGCTCGAAGAACCAGCGGATCGAGCGAAAGATGGACATCATTACATCCTGAGCGTCCATCTGTTGAATGGAAATGTCATAATCCTCACCGAGATTCAAACCCAGAATGCTACCCAGAAACACGATGGCTTCTCTTGCCTCGTCTGGCAGCACCTCAGCATCCACACCCGTCACGAGCGGTATATTCGTCGCTAGCTTTTCTGCCATAGTTTCGGACAGATCCGCAGAATCAATATCCGTGAGGTTTTTGATGATCTCTGAGAACACATAATAACTAGTGGCACGGCTGAATGAGTGGCACGTGCCCTGGATAATCTGCACCTGTTTATCTGCGAGATATGATT
>JABIQT010000032.1 GCA_018667995.1 Candidatus Latescibacterota bacterium | reverse complement strand
CTTCAGGTCACGGGATACGGACAATGCGGACTGTCCCACAACGGCAGTCATTTGATCGATATCGTTCGTTATCTGGCCGGTGGTGAGGTAGAATGGGTCTTTGGAGAGATGGAGTCTGACGAGGCCGCCGCATCCGATAACGATTTGATGGGCAACGGATATCTCGCCTTCGACAATGGCGTACGTGGTTTCATACGGGGAATGCCCACAGGTCTCGCCCAGTGGGAGGTCGATGTGATCGGCACAAAAGGTCGGTTCCGTTCTTCGGACGGCGGTCAATCCGTTTCGTATTTCAAGTTCACAGACGGTGGACCGCGCGGACGGCAGGTGCCGGCCGAGGTCCCCTTCCCATGGCCGTCTCATGTCCAGGGCATGGGACTTACAATATTGGATGACATTGTTTCCTCGATGGAAAACGGGCATCCGCCCAAATGCTCCGGTGATGACGGCCTTGCCGCATTTGAAATTGCCGTAGCACTGCGTGAGTCACACCGGCAGGGCGGTCAGAGAATTTCGCTGCCCCTCGCTGATCGTAGCCTGGCAATTCTTTCCTCCGAGATCCGAGAGGATGATACACCCGCTCGAATCAGAAGGCTTAATACACGGTAAAAGTAGCAAGGAGTTGGTCCGCCAGAGGCATCCTGAGATTGCTGCACCTTCCCAGTACGAACTACGTCGTCAATAAGGGAGAAACTGATGAAGCTCGGTTTTGTTACGTACCAGATAGGCCACGCTTGGGATATACCCACAATCATTGAAATGTGTAATAGCACGGGATTTACCGGGGTAGAGTTACGAACCACCCACGCACATGGCGTGGAAACCAGTCTTACATCATCGCAGCGAGAGGCGGTTCGGGAACAGTTTCACGCCGGCGGTGTAGATATTGCTGGCCTTGGATCCGCTTTTGAATATCACGTGAACGATGCTGCGGAACTTCGCAGGAATATCGATGGAACGATCCAATACTGTAAACTGGCGGCAGATCTTGGATGTCCAGGCGTCAAGGTCCGTCCCAACGGATTTCAGACAGATGAAGGCATTCCAGAGGCCCAAACCCTGGAGCAGATCGGAAAGGCCGTGGGAGAATGCGCTGCGGCAGCCGCGGACCTTGGCGTTGAGATCAGAGTGGAGGTCCACGGTCGCGGCACACAGGAACCGAGGCATATGCGGACCATCATGGACCATGCTGATCATTCGAACGCGTATGTGTGCTGGAACTCCAACTTTGGTGAAGTAATCGACGGTTCCATAGACGCGAACTTTGAACTTCTGAAACATAAAATTGGCCTGGTCCACATCACCGAGATATGCAAGTCCGAGTATCCATGGCGCGACCTTTTCTCCAAATTGAGTGCTCACGGCTATGACGGGTACACGCTGGCTGAGATACCGGCCAGTTCCGAACCCGAGAGATTGATGGGCTATTACCGTGCTCTCTGGGAGGCATATCAATAGCATAACACGAACCCCGGTCCGCCACGCAATATTAACATCATCCTAGGAGAATGCGGTGTTCAATCTTTCACTGCCGAAAATGCCTACCGGTCCCGCTTCATACAGGGGCGCATCATGAAGATTGTAGAGATTACAGCCTACGCATTGCAATTTGAACCACCCGGTCAACCGACCAAGGGCTATGATATACCAGATGGTGGCTGGCGGTCAGTATTTGCTGGTATTCACGAAACGATGGTGGTGCGCATTGAGACCGACGAAGGATTCGTAGGATACGGAGAAGGACAGAGCCCCGTTTCCGCGCGTACTACCAGAACAATAGTACAAGACCTCTGTGCACCGTTCTTGATCGGGCAGGATCCGCTCGACGTAGAATACCACTGGCAAAGACTGTATGGGAGCATGCGTGAGCGTGGCCATCCTACCGGATTCTTTGTCGACGCTCTGGCCGCCTGTGATATTGCACTCTGGGACGTGATCGGAAAAGCCGCTGCCAAGCCGGTCCACAAGCTCATTGGGGGTCGCTTCCGTGACCGAATCCGACTCTATGCGGGTTGCAGTGGTCCAGACCCCGATGGCGCCGCCGACCGGGCCGCGGCACTGGTAGATCAAGGGTACGGTGCACTGAAACTCCACCTACCCACCAACAAGAGCAGTGTATTGCCCATAGTTTCTGCCGTGAGAGACCGTGTAGGGCCCCATGTGGATCTGATGGTCGACGTTCACTGCCAATACAGTGTATCGGAAGCGATCAAACTTGGACGGGGTCTGGAGAAACTGGATGTGTTCTGGCTCGAATCCCCAACGGTGGCCGAGGACATACAGGGACAGGTAGAGATCGCTCGTGCCCTGGATATGCAGGTGGCTAACGGCGAATGGAGTCGCACCAGATACGAAATGCGCGAGGCATTCGAGCGCAGAACCTGCGATGTAACCATGCCGGATATTGGTCGAACCGGAATAACCGAGGGCAAGCGCATCGCCTCTCTGGCCGACACGTACAATATTCCCTTCTCTCCACACATTGGCGGTGGCGGAATATTGTCGATAGCCGCGTCCATTCAGCTGTCAGCCGCGATTCCCAACTTTGTCATCATGGAGCATTCCCCTACAGCGCATCCAAACAAGTGCCGTATAGCGCGCAAGGCACCCGAACCGGTCGACGGCCACTTCATTCTCGACGATGTGCCTGGATTGGGTGTCGATATAGATGACGAAATGCTGGTTCAGTTCTCGAAATGAATGACTATTCCGAGCTATACGCACTTACGTCAGGGCTGAGATCTACTTTTCCACTACTCGACCTTTCCAAGGCTCCGTGGACGTTAGTGGGAGAGCTTTCAGGTTTCATCCAGGCTATGCATGGCCATCCGGCCTACGTTGAGTACCGACGGGTCGGACAAGCACTGATTCATCCCGGTGCGATAATTTCGGATAGCGCAGTAATCGACGGTCCGGCCCTGATATCGAATGGGTGCGAGCTGAAAACCAATGCCTACCTGAGAGAAGGGGTAATGCTTGCCCCGGGATGCATCATAGGCTCGGCTGTGGAGTTGAAAGCGAGCGTCATCGGTGAAGGTACGGCGCTTGCACATTTTAACTACGTGGGCAACTCCGTGCTTGGATCGAGGGTCAATATGGAAGCGGGCGCCGTTGTGGCAAATCACCATAACGAATCGCCTGGTAAGTCTGTGGTGATTAACTATGCCGGAGATACAGTCAATACCGGCGCTATGAAGTTTGGGGCATTGGTGGGCGATGATTCCAAGGTAGGAGCGAATGCGGTGCTATCGCCGGGAACTATTTTGCTACCGGAAACAGTAGTGGGACGACTTGCGTTGATCGATCAATCACAGTCATGAGGAGATTTGAAAACGATGTTAACTTATACTGACTTACCGCTATTGCCCGTAAAGGTCATGGGGAGTCACGGCACCCCTGGATGGATGTGGTCATTCAAGGATGCTGTTGCCGAAGGCACCGCTGGCCCCGACGATTTGAGAGAGGCTATGACGGATGCTGCAAAACTGGCAATTATGGACATGAGCGAAGCCGGCGCGGACATTATATCTGATGGCGAAATGTTTCGTGCGGACTTTACCTGGAACTTCCATGAGCATGTAAAAGGTCTTGAGCAACAACCGTTTAACAGGCGACTCGGATATCCTGGTCCGGATCAATTGAATACCTTTCGGTGTGTGGCCCCCCTGGAGGTCACAAACGGATACGGCCTGAAGGACGAAGTAGCATTCTTGAAGTCTCGAACGGATAAACACTTCATGATTGGGCTCCAGAGCCCAGCGACTCAAGCCTTTCGAATAGACCCGGGCGAGGTCTACAAGAACAAGGGCGAGGTGGCCTGGGCATTGGTACCCTATTTCAATGCTGAAGTGAAGGAAGCCGTAGCCGCAGGGGCCCGTCATCTTCAATTCGATGAGCCTGCGTTCTGGACTATGCCCGGCGGCTACGAGGAGTGGGTTGACCTTTATAACGCGTGCTTCG
>JABIQT010001147.1 GCA_018667995.1 Candidatus Latescibacterota bacterium | reverse complement strand
TGATCGCAGAACGGCGCTGGTTCATTCTCGTGACCGTATTCCTATGTTCCCTGGTAGCCGCGGGGATCTCTCTCTTGATGCCACTGAGATTTACCGCCACCACTACGATTCTACCAACCGAAGATGTAGGTGGTGGTTCAGGGATTGGAGCGCTGCTTGCCGACAATCCAATAGCCAGTCTCGCCCTTGGGGGTATGGGAGGAAGCTCTACTGAACTATTTGTTGAGCTCCTAAAAACAAGAACAGTTATAGACGGAGTAGTCGACGAATTGAATCTGATGACGCATTGGGAGACGGATAGCAAACAGGTTGCCCGAGCTCGACTCTCAGGTCTTGTCGAGGTATCTGCATCTGATGCGGGTATTATAAGTCTCAGCGTTGAGGCAGGGACCCCAGAACTGGCCGCAACAATCGCGAACGTGATGGTTACGCACCTCGACAAAATCAATCGTGAAAAGAATATCTCAAGCGCCACCAACACGCGTAGGTTTATTGAACGGCGTCTGGTGCAGTCTAAGCGGGACCTCCGGCAATCGGAGGAGAACATGTTGGCCTTTCAGAACCGGTATGGCACAATCGCTATCGAAGAGCAAACTCGAGCAGCAATCGAAGCCGCGGCTCAACTGAAAGGTGAACTCACCACACGTACAATCGAACGCAATGTGTTAAGCAAGTCGATCGATCCCTCGCATCCAAAGATCAGGGAGCTTCAGGCCGAGATTGATGAGCTCGAAAGCCAACTCATGGAAATGGCACAAGGCAGCTGGACTCAGGGGGCATTGGAGGATTCGACCGCTAACTATGCCATAGGCATGGATGGCTCAAGCAATCTATATCCCCCAATATCGGCTATTCCCGCGCTAGCGGTGGCGACCTTTCGGCACTACCGGGAGGTAAAAATACAGAATGCCATATTCGAGCTCGTAACACAGCAATATGAAACAGCAAAGATCCAAGAGGCCAGAGACACTCCGACGCTTCACGTTCTCGACAAAGCAATCCCACCAGAGATGAAATCGTGGCCAGTCCGGTCTTACATAGTCCTGGCATCCGCTATGGTGGCTTTCATTTTCGTAGTGGGCTTCATCTTCTCCAGAGAGCAAGTGAAGATCCTAAATCAACGGAAAGATAAGCAGCTCCAGATCCAGAGTATTAAGAGATTTCTCCAGAAAGACCTGGAGAAATTGACCTTCTGGCGTCGGTAGAACCCTATCCATATAATCAAATTGTGTGTCATGGCGATCCTGAAATACCAACTCAGAGCTCAGAGAATTCTGGGGCGAATCTTTGCCTCGGTGTTAAAATATGATCTTTTCACGCTGTCATGGATCGACTCGAGTGTTGAGATACTCAAGCTTGGTGGCGGGGCTGGTTCGTGGCATGTTCCATCAAATGTCCTAAGCTCCGAATCAATCTGTTACTGTTTTGGGTGCGGCGAGGATATAAGCTTCGATTTGTCATTGATTGCTCACTATGGATGCCACGTATACGCCTATGACCCGACTGAACGTGCGATCCAGTATGTGAAATCGACGACATCGGGCGTGAAGGAATACCATTTTTCCGACATAGGTATTTGGAATGAAGATACCACGCTAAAATTCTATTCTCCCTCTGACGCGAGAAATGTGTCTCATTCAGCCCTAAACTTACAGCAAACCAACACCTACTTCGAGGCACCCGTCAAGCGCTTAAGTAGCCTCATGGCCGCCAATGGCCATGACCATATTGATCTTCTAAAAATCGATGTTGAAGGTGCGGAGTATAAGGTAGTCCAATCGATTGTTGAGGACGAAATACCGATTGGAGTCTTGTGCATGGAGTTTGACGAGTGCTTTGGTCCACAGGATTTCGGGTACATGCGCCGTATTGTTAGCACCGCACGATCTCTCAAGTCATTGGGATTTCGTATCTCCCACAGCACGGGCAACGGAAACTTAACGTTCGTGCATGCGTCTGTATCGTGATTTCATTGTGCCCATCGGCAACATCAGATGTGTCGCGCAACCATTCTTTGACTCAAGCAGCGTTATTTTGGAACGACGCATCATCATCGATCAGGTACAGCACTTACGTCCTAGTTTAAATCCATATAAATACATTCCGGCTACTGCGGGCCCAATTTCCCGGAAAACTGGAATGCTTCCTCTCAGTGAAGACTACGTTGATTTGCTGATTCTTTGATGCTAGAGCGTGACACTCAGCGTTGGCAAATCGCAGGGCACATGCACTATCGTAGCGCCCCCCAACCATCGGTGTTCTTCTATGCGAATCGGCGCCAGCATCATACGAGGCACCCTTGGCTACTCAGCACTAAATAACCTGGCTATTCTGTTCAATATTGTCGTGCAGAT
>JABIQT010000033.1 GCA_018667995.1 Candidatus Latescibacterota bacterium | reverse complement strand
TGCCGTGGAAAAGGACCCAAAATTGAGTAGCGAGCTTCACTCTAATCCGCATTTCCAAACGTGGTATCTCTTCTTCAAGACGGCCACTCCGCCATTCGATGATATCAGAATACGGCAGGCCTTCAGCCACGCCATTGATAGAGATGCCATCTGCCGGGTCATATTGAAAGGGCATGGGACACCTGCCTACACGATGTTGTCGAAAGGATTTCCAGGATACACGGGAGATAAGCTGAAGGACATACAGCGGTTCGACAAAGAGCGGGCGCGACAGTTATTGGCTAAGGCTGGTTTTCCAGATGGAAGGGGATTTCCACTTGTAGAATTCTGGCAACGCCAGGCTAACCCTAACCAGATGGCGGTAGCTCAAGCGATTCAGGCCATGCTCAAGGACAATCTTGGAGTAAATCTTGAGATCAAGAATCAAGAAACAGGCCTATACATGGATAATATGTACCAGTATGAAATCCCTTTCGGGCTCATACCGTACCAGTACGACTATCCTGATCCGCAGAATATGCTGTCTCAGGTCTGGCATTCACAGCCCATGGGCTATGGTAGGCATGACTGGACCAACAAACGGTTTGATGATCTCGTGGATCTGGGCGGCACATCGATGGAGCCTACAAAACGGATGGCCTACTACGAAGAGGCGGAGAAGGTGCTGGTAGAGGACGTGGGCGGCGTCTTTGTGTATCACACCCACTGGGTTGAGCTGCGAAAGCCCTGGCTCAAAGGGTACACCAAGAACAAGTTCGGCAACGACATGTTCTGGAGCAATCGGACCAAACTCATGGACTTCTACATCGGTAACAACGTCGAAAGGCGAGTCAAATAGATAAGGATCGTTCGAAACCGGAAGCCACCTCAGGCGCTCTAAACGAAGCGTTCTACCTCTCGGTGGTGATCCCCGCATACAACGAGGCAAGCCGAATCGAGAGGACGTTACGCGAGACGCTATCCTATTTAACGAATCAGACCTACAGCTGGGAGCTGATCGTAGTGGATGACGGTAGCTCGGACGAGACGGCCAGCGTTGTCGAGGCGTTTCTCGCCGAGACACCCGATGCACGTCTCCTATCGTACGCGAAGAATGGAGGCAAGGGAAAGGCCGTACGGACAGGCATTACGGCTTCATCGGGGCGCTATGTATTGTTCATGGATGCCGACAATTCTACGCCTATACGGGAAGTCGAAAAGGCATGGCCGTTAGTCGTAGAAGAGGGAATAGACCTGGTCATTGGTTCCAGGGGACTTGAATCGAGCAATATACAGAGGCGCCAGCCCCTGTACCGCAAACTGGGCTCGTGGATCTTCAAGTGGTTTCACCGTCTTACGATTGGCGTCCGTTTCATCGAGGACACGCAATGTGGGTTCAAGATCCTTCAGGGAGATGTAGCCCGTTGGCTCTTCTCTCACATGCGCATCGACGGGTATATGTTCGATATCGAAGTCCTCTATCTTGCCAACAAACTCGGATATACCATACGTGAGTTTCCAGTGGCGTGGGAGAATGACCCGGATAGCCGCCTCAGGCTCTTTTATGATACGGCCAGAATGTTTAAGCATCTCGCGGCCATAAGACTCCGGAGCCTTAAGTCCCTTCGTGATGCCCAGAAGGGATTAACGCACGGCGTAAATCCTGTTGATTGATGGCAGAGCGATTCTACGTGAATAATGATGTACCGTAGCTTTACGAATCCGGTCCCTGTGAATGTCTGTGGGCGCCTCCAGAATAAAGTCCGCTCGGGTACTTCCATTGAACGCCACGAAAGCCAGACTGATCATCTCTGAAGAGTGGACATGGTCGATGACGAAATCAGGGAACAGAACCGGCCCTGTGTCAACTTGATAGGCCCCATCCTCACGTCGTGTATTCATCGTCTTGAGGGGATATTCGATTATAGCACGCCTCTTCGACTCTGTATCCCGAATTTCAGTTTGTGCCACTAGAGGTTGACCGTCGTGAGTGGCCGCAATAATCGCATGATTGTCGGAAAGCACCTCACAGTTCGTTGATTCTGTGAGATCATATCTCGGGCCGCCCCACATATCAGTGATAGGCAGGCACTGTTTGTAGTTCGGATCAAAACCGACCTTGCGACGGAAGATAATCCCGATTTTCGGGCCAAAAACGGGCAGGAAGTCGTAATTATCCTCTAGAAACAGATTTTCCTGCGCAAAGGTGTCTTCACTCTTACAGGAAGCCGCCTGTATGTACTGTTCTGAATCTCCAGTAGCGTCGTCAAGTAGCATCATCCGGGATTCTACCCAGAATCTGACTTCATTGAACGCAGCCGTACCGATAAGGAAAGACCTGCCGTAGTCGAGAGGTATCACAAGGGTATCTCCTCCGAGTAGTGTTTTTCCGGACGTGAAAAGAACGATGACTCTGAAGTTAGCATGCCCGCCTGGCCAACTCAAGCGGCAAAGTTAACAGAGATACCATAGCGGCACTCGACCATCATCTTCAGTTCCTACGATAGCAGATCCTGGGTTGAGAACCTTCTCGCAGCACGGCCTACCGACAGGCAGGTCTTCGGATTGAACTATTGAAGAGATATGTGCCCCAACGACGTAACGGGAGACCGGCATGAACGATTTTCATGATTTAGCTGACACATTTCACCGCGAAGGCTTCGCGGCAGCACCGGATATCATCGATCGATCCCATATCGATTGCCTGATTACCGACTTTGAGTCTGTGATAGACGGTCTCGCGCAAGACCTCATGGACGATGGGAGCATCTCCGAATCATACGAGTCAGAGCCGTTTGACGCCCGCATAGCCCATCTTTCACGAGCGGCCGGGAGAAGTCTTCAGAGCCAGGTATCCTTTCCGACTAATCTGAGTCAGGCGATTTTCAAGTTTCTTCACGACGATGGCCTGCTCGATGCCATCGAATCTCTTGTGGGACCAGAGATATATTGTAACCCCACACAGCACGTCAGACCAAAACTACCGGATAGTATGGAAGTATCAGACTGGAGTGGACGATCACCGGTACACCAGGATGCCGCAGTTCTCCTGCCTGAGGCCGATCAGACACTGGTCGTGACCTCGTGGATACCTCTGGTGGACGCCACCAGGAAAAACGGCACGCTCAATGTGTATCCTAAACGACACGAAGGCCCGATCTTGCCCCATGAGCGCTGTCCATATGGATGGACCGTCACAGAGTCTGAAAACCCTCCAGAGGAGCCTCTCACCATCGAGATGGAAAAAGGCGGCGTGATCTTTATCCACGGACGCACACCTCACGGATCGGGACCGAATCGGACTGAACGAGTCCGTTGGAGCCTTGATCTTCGATGGCACGATGCGCGAAAACCTGGAGGACGTCCGCTGCCAGGTATGCTCGTACGGAGTCGGGAACATGATGTGACTACCTATGATCAGTGGCTCTCCGCCTGGGAGACTGCCCGTCGCGATACACGCCCGAGAAAGATGTACCGGTGGTAATCGTCTTTGATATTTCGGAGTATAGAGATTACCTACAGCGTGGAAGATCTCGGGAACGAACCGATGTTGGGACCCATGAAAGGATCGGAACATGAAGATCGCGGTCACAGGAGCCGCTGGCTATATCGGCAGTCAATTGGTGCCATATCTCAAATCGACCCACGAAGTCTTTGCTTCCGATATCCTGCCTGATAAAGGCGCTACGGCATGTGCCGTCGTGGACGTATTGGATAGCGATTCCACAGATTCGTTCTGTGCTGGCATGGACGCGGTAGTGCACCTCGCCTCATTCCAGAAGTTGAAAACCCTCTCGCAACACGAGAATTCGGCTCGAATGCTCGATACCCGATTGAAAGGTACCTACAACGTGCTGAACTCGGCCATGAAAGCTGGAGTTAAGCGGGTCATCCAGGTGAGCGATCTCTGTATCTTCCACGGTTACGAGCGGGATATCATCGTATCCGAGGATTTCGCGCCCCTACCGGATACCTCGCCGTACGGACAGTCGGTGTACCTTAGCGAACTCATCGGTAGGGAATTCGCCAGACTGAGCCCGGGACTGGTTTTGACATTGCGCTTGGGAATCGTAATTACGGAGGGCACGATGTCGGCTGACGTCGTTTTTGAAGATTCATGGCTTTCCATGGACGACGCATTGCCCGCGGTGGCTGGGGCGTTGAGCATCGAACAGTACGATTGGATGGGGCATTGGGGGCTGTACAATCTGGCAGCGGATGTCCCCGGAAGTCGGTATTCACTTGGAAAAATCAAATCTGGACAGTTTGACTTTCGTCCACTTGTATCCTTTGGCACCTGGCGTGAAGGAGGC
>JABIQT010000723.1 GCA_018667995.1 Candidatus Latescibacterota bacterium | reverse complement strand
GTTGCAAGGCCATAGAATCGATTGCATTGAGAGTCCTATCGGCAGACGCACGACCTCCAATTATGCGGAATGGCGAAGATTGCGGCATTCCATCCACCTTCCGCTGGGAGATCATGTCGCTGAGCCGGAGCAACTCCTGCGTGTATTCAATGAAGAGGCAGTGGACTACGCGATCGTGGGGAGTCTGAGTTACCTTGATACGATCAGCAGATCCCAATTGGCGGCTGATCTCGGGATGGGGGGCTGGTCCCAGACCGTCTCCTACGGTCCTGGCGCGGCCATGGGCATACACGTGGCAGCCTGTATGCCACATCTGACCCAACCTTACGACATGGTGGGTCCCTTAGCTTGGGAGGACACTTTGGTCAACGAGGACTTTCCGTTTGAAGACGGTTCATTTCTGGTACCGAATAGACCCGGTCTCGGCTACACCCTGAATCATCAAGCCGTCGATCAGTATCTGATTTCGACGGAGACCTTTGATGGGGTAGCAAAGTGACCTTGGGCCAAGCGTTGGAAGCGAAATCGCCGCCGTCCACAGATTTCTCTGCGACCAACCATTCGAGCACTTTGCTCTGTGAACTGGAAACAAATGGTTTCGACCGTAATATTCGATCTTGATGGCATCATAATCGACTCTGAGCCACTGTGGCATGATTCGGAGATCGAAGCCTTTAACAATGCCGGGGTTCCGCTCACCAAAGCTCACTGCATAGAAACTCAGGGCATCCGGATTGATGAGGTCGTGCAATACTGGTTTACGAAATACCCGTGGGGAGAGCCCACGAAAGAGAAGATGGCTGAGATCATCGTCGATGGCCTCATTCTGAGGATCATTGAACGCGGGGAACTCATTGACGGCGTATTGAAAGCATTGGATCACATTCAAACATTACCCCTGCGGCTAGCCCTTGCCTCATCATCGTCGTACCGAATTATTGATACAGTTATAGACAAATTCAAACTCCGGGATCGGTTCGAGTTGATTTACTCGGCGCAGGAAGAGGAATACGGGAAACCTCATCCGGGCGTGTACATCACCGCGGCGAACAAACTGGGTGTCTTACCGGAATCCTGTCTGGCTATTGAGGACTCTGTCAACGGTGTAGTTTCTGCCAAAGCAGCAAAAATGAAATGCATCGCCGTCCCTGAGAAATCGGCCAGAAATGACCGCCGGTTTGGAATAGCCGATGTAGTCCTGAAATCTCTGCATGACATCGAAGATCCGTTACACAAACTGAGGTCCAGAAATATCTGATAGACCGCGGACGATACCTGGCGTGTGTCAGGTGCACCGAGAGCACAGTGAAAGGACATAGCATGAAGATCGAGCGCGTGGAAACCCTTCTAATGGGCAATGGACTCGTGGTGCGAATCCATACCGACTCCGGCATTTCCGGTATTGGCCAGACTGCTTGTTGGGGATATCCGGAAGCAGTTGAACGGATTGTTGAACGCTTTTCAGATTACCTCGTAGGACAGGATCCCTTTCGCATCGAGCATCACTGGCAATATCTATATCGCATGTCACCATTCCGGGGGACAGCACTGTCCGGAGCGATCAGCGCCGTGGACATTGCCTTGTGGGACATCAAAGGCAAACACTTCCAGGTGCCTGTCTGGGAGCTATTAGGTGGAAACTGCAGGGACAAGATACGCTTGCATCTCATGGCCGGTGGTTCCACGCCTGAAACCATGCTACAAACTGCCAAAGACGCTGTTGCAGAAGGATTTACAGCGCTAAAATTTGATCCAATAGTTGGCGAATATCAGAACATGGCGGTCGATCGACTCGTCAGAACGGCGCGCGACATTACGGCTGCGGCGCGGGAAGGTGGAGGACCGGATTTGGATTTAATCATCGAAGTACATCGAAAACTCACCCCCATGACGTCCAAAACCTTGGCAGATGCTCTGGCGGAATTCAACCTGTTCTTCTATGAAGATCCTATTCAGATTGATAGTATCATGGCACAGGGGGAGGTCGCCAGGAATGTCCGAGTGCCTGTGGGCAACGGAGAGCGCCTTACTACCATCTGGGAATTCAAAGAGTTGCTGGCCTACGGTGGACCTCAGTATGTCCGTCCGGATGTGGCCCTCGCCGGCGGCATATCACAGTGCAAGAAGATTGCTGCCATAGCCGAGTCATATCACTGCGCTGTCGTAACGCATAACTTTCTAGGGCCCTTGATCACGGCCGCATCAGTTCACTTGGACGCCAGCATACCAAACTTTCTGACCCAAGAGTATACCAAGGGCGACGAAGGGCCAGGATATGCCGTTTTCAAAACGGAAATGAAACGACAGGGCGGCTACATT
>JABIQT010000034.1 GCA_018667995.1 Candidatus Latescibacterota bacterium | reverse complement strand
GTAATTCCAACATCCGACAAGATCCCGTTGACCATATCCGGTGATATCGACCAATTTCATAGAATACCCGAGGGTAATGGGCCTGGGCACACCGGCATTGTAACGAATCAGGTCTCCGACACCGACCATCGGCGTGTATTCTTGAGGAAGAAGCGGAGGTCTCTCAGCTACAACGGAGAAGTGTATTTCATATTCCTTGTGAGCCCCATCAGCAATCACCCACTCCAATCGCCCGCAATCCGAATACGCGAAGTCCTCTGTGCGGCCATGGGGTACCGGAGTTCCGCTGGAGACATCGAGGATTACTATGGTATTGGGATTCAATACGCCCGTGAGTCCTGCGGAGGCGATCAACGAGGAGAAATCAACCTCTGAAGAGATGGGTATGTGTCCGAGATTATCCGGCAGGGGTGAGGTGACTGTAAAAGGTACGGCAACGCGCATATCATTATCCTTGGCCAGGTGTACTCACGGCGAGCACCGGTATTGGCGTCTACCGGCGCCAATATTAGTCTAGTTAATTTGGTAAAAACGTCCGCTGGAGACAGCTTTGCTCCTAATTGGCGGGCTCAGGCAAGTCAAACCAGAATCGTGCACCGCCTTCATCGCGGTTCTGCGCTCCTATGGCTCCGCCCCAGCGTTCTACGGTAATGCGGCAGAAGTAGAGTCCCAGGCCCGTCGAACCGCCCTGTTCGCCCTGTGAGAATTTCTCGAACAAGCGATCGACCAGACCCTCAGGGATCCCCGGGCCTTCATCCTCTATAGTGGTCAGAATGGTGCCGTTCTTCCGGCTGAAGTCGATGGTGACGGCAGTGCCTTCGGCGGTGTGGCGCAGGGCGTTCTCAAGCAGATTGGTAAAGATACGCTCCAGCCGGGACTCTTCCCCGACTACCGGCCAATCGGCTGCATCCTCTGTACGCGATCCCACAACCAGCCTGATGTTCCTTCTAGAGTAGGCGGGTTCGAGTCCGTCTGCCACAGATCGAGCACAGCGAACGACATCTGGCGCATCGACCCGGCGTACAGAATGGGAATCCAGGGCACCCATTTCAGCGGCAAAGGCGGTCAGGATATCTTGGATCATTCCGAGCTGTCGATCGGCTTGCTGTTGACCCGAGGCAATCATGGACTCCATACGCTCTGGTTTTATGATACCGGCTGCGAGGAGGTCGAGTACCCCTTTCATAGTACTTAGGGGACTTTTCAGGTCGTGGACAATGCAATGAAGAAGCACGTCCTTTTTCTGAATTTCCTGAAGCGTTCGCTCATGGGTAAGGCTGATTTCTCTACTCTTCTGAAGTATCTCCTGCTGATCGTGGAAGACCTGCTCAGGGAATGAAATCAGCAGGAGCTTTGTGTCGTCCACCGCTGTGGCCGTTGCCTCAAGTTGATACTCGTGGCCATGCTGATCGGCTTCCGTCCAGAACCCTGAGCCCAACTGCCCGGACGATGAAGATTCCCAGAATGTCTCAGCCTCGATGAGAAAATACTCAAGGAATGAAAAGACATCGCCCGGTCGAATCCTCTCTCTGAGGGATACCGCTTCAGGCCACAGCTTTATCAGCCACGAGGGGGGAGCAGAGAGCAGGTTAAATTCGTGCTCATCCACACGAACCATGGCCGCAATGTTCAGTGTTGGAAACACGGCATGCCAGGGAATCTCTGTTGGACTTGACGTACCGCTTTGGTTATTGGTCTTTCGAAGGTTAATCTCGTTGAGCTTTTGCTGAATCTTCTGCTGTTCATGTACGGCCTCGGTCGCATCCAACGGCAATATCCAATCGCCCCGATCTCCGGTCAGGATGTGGAGATCGGCGTAGACGCCCGCCGCCACTTCAACTGAGGGTAGTTCCAGCGGAATCGTCTCAGCAGGCAGGAGCCCCTCCAGGAATGGGAGCTGCGCGCTGACGGGTTCGTTTTGTGCAAGCGAAGAAAGCGAATAGTGGGAAAGTTCCCCACCCCATTCAAGAAGGGATCCCTCGTCATTCATCAGCAGATAGGCGGGGTGTCGGGGATCAACGAAAGCGGTCTGTGTGTAAGCAAGAAGTTGTTCGGGTAGTGACATGTGTGGGGAAATTATGTGTGATTGTGGGAGGTATGGCATCGATGTATTTCAAGATGCTGGGCGGCTGCCTGCTGCACAGTATGGAAGTCGAGAGTGACCAAATAGGCGGCTCAGATTGCCATCACTGTTTTCTTTAGACTACCTGTCGAGCAAGAGATTGAAAGGCTTCTTCGACACCTTCGCCCGATTTAGCGCTGCTGTAGATGATCTCCCAGTGATTCGTGGCCAGATCATCGAGTTCGGATTTCTCAATTTCCCAGTCGTCAGACAGATCTGACTTGTTGACGACCAGAATGCACGGAATGGTCCCCACCGACTCTTGAATGGTCTCATGAAGACTTAGGGCGATGTCCAATGTGTCCTTCCGGGTACCATCTGCTACCAGAAGGTAACCTGATGCGCCGCGTAAATAGGACATGCGGACCTTCTGAAATTCGTCTTCACCGTGTAAATCCCACAGCATCATGTTTACCTGTTCGTCGCCAACCGAAACGATCTTCTTGTCTATTTTGACCCCGACGGTTGTCTGATACTTGTCGGAGAAAATACTCCGAACAAAACGGCCAACGAGACTTGTCTTGCCGACCGCAAATGCCCCGAGCATACAGATTTTCTTTTGAATCATTGCCTTGTTTCCTCGTCCGAGGCCCGGTCGGAGACCAGAACGTGAAATGAAACTCGACGACTGGCTTCCTGTATCCGGTCCTGTGATCCATCATCCACCGGAACAGTGGCCGAGACACCGCGTGCAATGAACTCGGAAGCCGGAAATCCTGCGTCAACGAGGGCGTCCCGGACGCGCATCGCCCGCCGCGTGCTGATGAGCGTATTCATTGCCGCAGACCCTGTGGAGTCTGAATGTCCTATGATCTCAATCTGAGTGGATATGGCTACCGCTGCGGCAGCACTGTTAAGAGCTCTCACGGTATTCGTTACGGTCTCAATCTGGCGGTAGTCGCCGGGGTTCAGACGGCTTGATCCTACGGGAAAGATTATTGTAAGATTCTCGACGAGCGCCTGCATATCGAGCATACGGCCCATCTCTTCGGTGAGGAAATCATCCGCTTCCACCAATCCCGCGACGCCTTGCATATACCGCACACGCTCGCGGGCGTCCTTCAGCCAAATCATGGGTGCAGTACCGCTGAGATGAAGCGTGCCATCCTCGTACGTCAATTTCGCAGTCTCAGGAAGCGATACCAACCGGGCGGCCCTTTGCACAATAAATTCCGGTCGAAAGGCAAGATAAGGCTCCCATTCACCTGACACGTCCGTCAGAAGGAGACCGGTGCCGGACAGCAAGGTGGCGGGATCCGGCGCCAGCGGATCACGTAGGCCCTTGACGTAGAAGAGGCCGTCCCGAGTTCCGGTCTTGGTTACGACTATTCCGGGTTCATCTTCCAGAAGATCCAAGTAGGCCGACCACCGCCAGGCATCCCTGGTGGAGACGAATCCCCAGATACTGAGACTGATCACACAGGCACACAGGATGATCCAGAAGGCAGGCGATTTGGCCTTGGTTTCCTCATCCTCGGCCAGCTGAATCTGTAGACAGGAAACGAGATGTGGGCGAATTGCAGCGAACGGCCCCGAATCTCCCGAGAAATCCTGAAACGCCACTTCCATTTCCAGATGTACCGTCTCCACAGCATCCTGCAGAACGACTCTGAGTTCCTGATTCGGGGCTCCCCGAACGACAGCGGCAATGATTGCGTGTGGGCCGCGCTCGATCCAGACCGTAAGATCACCTACCTGCATGGTGTCGAGCTGTTCACCCTTCTTCACCGTGAAGGAGTCGTGCACGAAATCCTGGATTGCTGTCAGCATCCCAGACACCATATCGGCATCTTGCACAGTCGTATTACCAGACTCCACGTCCTGTAGCAGCAGCCCGGTCTCTTTGTGGATCAGAAAGACCTGGTCGACCTGATACAGCATGGTATGACTGAGAACGATCTCAGCAAAGGGCCGCCCGGTCCGCATGGCTTCCATACGCCACTTGAGGCCCTGCAGTGATAAACTGTGTTCAAGGGTGGTGTTCAAGGACTGGATGGTGCTGCTCAAGGCATTACTGATAGCCTTCCGGATGGCGGGACCAATGACCGGAAAAATGGCATCAACGAGTGGTTGGGGATCTTTCTTGACCGAGGTCTGGATGGCCTCCTCGACTGTGGAGGAAAGAGCCCTGGCCAACTGCCTGTCCTGCCCTGTGCGGCGAACAATGGCATCAGGCAGCACATCACTTACTTCATCAGGTGTCAGCGCATGGGGACGCTTAGTGAGGTGCTCCACATCCTCCCGCAGGGACTCAAGCTCGCGCTGTTCGCGATTCAAAATGAGGCGACGCAGTTCATCGAGTGAATCACCGGTCACATCAGAGGGTGTCTTCTTGGGAGAATCGTCCTGCGTTGAGGAATCAGACATGATCAGCCCACACGAGAACGGATTAACCGCTACTCGTCGCCCTCACCGTCAGCGTTAAGATGCATAGCCACCTCAGTAAGCAGTGTGGCCAAACCGCCGCGGCTTACCTTGCTGTCGGTCAGATCCTTCGATTCGCGCTCCAATGCGGCGATCATTTCCTGGTGCTTCTGTCGCAGTTCGTCTCGCAATGCCTTGGACTGATCGAGAATCTGCTGCCTCAAATCTCGCTGTGTCTCGCTGGTACTATTGTCCAATCGGGAGAGTTTCTGATCGAGATCGGATGTGAGCAGTTTCATTTCCTGTTCCAGCTCGTGCACCGACTGCGAGCGTTCGTCCTGTTCGTTTCGGAGACGATTGACGAGAGAATCAAACTCCCTGGAAATATGCGTTTCCAATGAATTGAAGTGGCGTTTGGTCTCTTCACGCAGATCAGCCAGCTCCTGATTCAGCCGATCTTCAAGACGCCGGAATTTCTTCTCGTAATTCCGCATCTGATCGCCAAAAATGATATTACGGATCTTGTCGATGTTACCGGTTGATACCTCTTCGCCATCGGCGGAGTTGCCCTGGACAGGCGGAGCGGCGGTCTGAGGACCGGAGATCCTCCGGGAAGGTGCGGGGTCGACAGGAACTTCCTTCGGTGCGATATTCATGTCTTCACTCCTGTGTCTGAACTCAATCGTGTTTTTCTGTTCATCCGTAGTTTCGTTTGTAGAATCGCTCGAAGCACTTTTATCGTCTTCCGACGTATTCATAAGCCCTGCTCCTTTGGAATATCAAAGTCGGAGAAATCCACCGCCACATGAGCCGGAGTCCATATCCGGACGCTGTCCCAGAAATCCGCGGGAAAGGACCGGTTGCCAGCTACATTTATGTGGACGGTATCGGGTAGGAACCGATCGTGTTCAACCGCTGAAGAATCCGCCGGAGCGCCCATTAATACTGGAATGTCAGCGTTGGCGCATGGGATAAATTGACGAATATGACTGTATTTTCCAAAGATACCATACAGTAACAATATGTCAAAGCATTACTTTCCGACGTATATCTTCGTGTAATCGAAACGCCTTCCTACAGTACCATCAGACTTTCTCGCGTAACCCTTGATGTACGGCTTTCGTAATTGCAGACCTTGAGGATGGTACACGAAAGCAGCCGCATATTCCGACACCAGCTTCATCTCGGCCTGTTTGTACAGTGCGGACCGGCGCTCGGGAGCGGTGATCTCTATAGCCTGCTGCAGTAGGCTGTCAAATTCCTCATTGGTCCAATCCTGGCGCCCTGCGCCCTTGGGCTGCGACCGCCAGGTCATATCCAGCATATTCCGCGGGTCCAGGTAGTCGGCGCCGAAGTTGATGAATCCAATGTTCATTTGCCAGCCGAATAGCGCGTTCATATACGCGGTATCGTCTGCAGACCGCACCTCAACGTCGACTCCCAAATGATCCTTTATCATCGTCTGCATGGCCTCGGCAACGCGTCGGGTGGTGGGATCGGGTGCACGGAGCCAGAGCTCTTGCTTGGGGAAACCCCTTCCCCGTGGAAATCCGGCTTCACTCATAAGCTGGGCAGCCCTGGGCGGATCGTACTGCTGGATCGGTTTGTAGGCTGGACCGTCGAAATCGGTGAAGCCTGGAGGCAACATCGAATAGGCCGGGCTGGCCACACCACGTAGAATGACGCGCGCAATGGCCTCCCGATTGATGGCCCTCGTAAAAGCCTCGCGCACACGAATATCATTGAATGGTGGCTCTTGCGTCCGAAAAAACAGGTACCAGGTAGCGGGATCCTGCATCCTGACTAGTTCCTTACTGAGTACGGGATCGTTCCGGACGCGATCAAACTCACTCAGGTCCACGGATTCCACGTCCACTTCATTGGTCTCGTAGGGAAGAATATTGCTGGCAGCCCGATCACGAAACGGGTGAATCACCTTCTCGAGATAGGGCTGATTGGGGCCGTTGTAATTGGGATCGGGTACGAAGGTCATCTGGATACCGCGCTGCCACTCCTGCAGCTTAAAACCCGAGTTTGTAACGATATTCTCGCCATCGGTCCACTGACGTCCGTGTTTCTCGACCGCCCAACGAGGTACGGGGAATGCGTCGCCAAACGATACCACGTGCGGCAGGTAAGGTGCCGGGTGGTCTGTCTCAATGATCAGCGTAAGATCGTCCACGGCGCGTATACCCAGCTGAGACATATCGGCCAGCTTGCCGTGGTTGATGTCCCGCGCGTTCTCGAGATCGTAATAGAAGAATGCATAGATATTCGCATTCTCAGGGTCGACCATCCTTCGATACGCATAGACGAAGTCGTGAGCTGTGACAGGACGACCATCGCTCCACCTGGCCCCTTCTCTGAGATAGAAAGTCCACTTCGTTGCATCTTCATTGGACTCCCAGCGCTCCGCTGCCCCGGGACCGGGTATCATGTCTTCATCCCTGGTCAGCAGCACCTCGAATGGTAGTATCGTACCCCGTGTATCGTATGGGAAAATACTCGAATCGAGACTGATTGGCTCCGGCGTCATGTGACGAATTACTTGCCGGGCGAGCGGCGCCGCGTCCGCAGGGAGCATCTTGCCCACGGAGTTCACTATGCGGCCTGCCTGGGAATAAATGAGTGACGGAATCAGCAGCGCGGTCGCCAGAATAGAAACCACGGTCAGAACGCGACGTGGCCGGCTCGTACGTAGTTGAGCAGTTGTCATGTCTTACCTTTCATGAGCAGATGCTGCCAGGTCAGTGACAGACGATATCGCAGATTTTCGTTCGGAGCAGATAAAGCCAGATATTCAATATAAAGGTTGGGGCTTTATACGTAAAGACCTGGACATGATTACTGGGCCGCAGAGCGCTTCCGCGCCGTGCCCTATTTATCCCGAGTCCCAACGGACGTCTGCGGCTCGTCAGCCGCAATAGATTCCTCT
>JABIQT010000035.1 GCA_018667995.1 Candidatus Latescibacterota bacterium | reverse complement strand
GGCCGTTGCGCGAATGGGCGGCAGAGCACGGTTTGCCCAATCAGTTTGGGCACACCGTGAAGGTATGACGACAGGGAGAAACCCAGAGCCCACGATGACCATATCGCGTCTGGGGGCGCTTGGAGAGGCATGGGATAAAGGCGATCTGAATGCTTTAATGTCATTCATGGCAGAAGGTTGTATCTATTCGGCTTCCGTGGGGCCCGAACCCGGTCAGACCTATGTGGGAAGAGAGCAGGTACGGCGACGTTTTGAGCTTATGCTTGAACATGATTCTGGCTGCGAGTCACGCGGTGGCCGCGTGGTGGTTTCTGGGAGTTTTGGTGTGGCTGAGTGGTCCTATGTCTCAAAAGGTATAACCGGGGAGGAGCTTGAAGTGCGGGGCTGTGACCTGTTTGAGTTTGAAGGTGGCTTAATCAAAAGAAAAGACGCATTCCGTAAAACGCTTGCTTAATAAAAGGAACAGGCTATGTCCTTCTACGCGCTGGAAACTTGGATACCATTACCCGACAAACAAGTGGATCACGATGACATGATTCGACAGTGGTTCGCCTACGTGGAGACGCACCAGAAGGAGATGTTTCCAGAATGGCGCAGTGCCCGTTATTTCAAAGAAGTGGATCGGGAAACGGGAGATCTTTCTGGGCGATATATGATGATATTCGAGTACGTGGATCGTGAGGGATTTCAGGCGTACAAAGAACGGCGCAAAGACTGGTCGGGGCCATATGCCGAGTACAAGAAAGTGGATCCCTACCAGTTCTTCCGCCTTGATACGGTCACGGAGACCTTCTGGGAATCTGAAGACGAACAGCGCTGGTTAACCTTTTAGATGACGCATTATCGGATAGGCCTGCAGGCTCACAATGCGATTGCGTTTCTCACCGTTCTACTGCTTGCGGTCACCTGTGGCAGTCCGCCCGCTGGGCGAGTAGAGGGATTGAAGGCGTTCGTAGGAGCAAGATTAATCGACGGCACCGGTGCTGATCCTATCAATGACGCGGTATTGGTTATTCGTGACGGGCGGATTGAAAGTGTGGGACCGGCGACGCAGGTATCAGTTCCGGAGGGAGCCCTTCTGGTCGATCTCCGTGGACGCACGATCATGCCCGGCATGATCAATACCCATGGGCACGTGGGCGGTACGCGCGGCCTGAAGACCGACGATTTCAGCGAGGAGAACCTGCTACGCCAACTTGGTCTCTACGCCAGGTATGGTGTGACCACCGTAAATAGCCTCGGTGGAGACGGATTGCTGTCCGTCGGATTGCGCAACGAGCAAGAAACATCAGCACTTGATAGATCGCGTCTCTTCATCGCAGGTCCCGTAGTTGTGGCTGATACGCCTGAACAAGCGAGAATCATAGTCTCAGAGAACGCAGCCATGGGAGTCGACTTTATAAAGCTGAGGGTGGATGACGGGCTCGGCAGCGCTAAGAAGATGTCGCCACAGGTGTATAAGGCCGTGATCGAGAAAGCGCACGAGTATGATCTACCGGTTGCGGCTCACATGGTATACCTTGAGGATGCTGAGGCACTCGTGGCTGCGGATGTGGATTTCCTGGCACATAGCATAAGAGATGAGTTAGCTGGTGACGACTTTATCGACCTGATGAGTGCCCGTCAGATTCCATATTGTCCGACGCTGATGCGGGAAGTGTCTGTCTTTGCATATGAGTCAATCCCTGAGTTCTTTCACGATCCGTATTTCAAACTGGAAGCTGATTTGGAACTTTTGGAGCAGCTAACGCTACCGGATCGCAGTGCACAGATCAAAAACAGTGAGAGCGCTCAGTGGTACAAGGCACATCTCGAAATCGCGATGAGGAATCTCAAGGCGCTCTCAGATGGAGGGGCCTTGATCGCTTTCGGCACCGACACAGGACCACCCGGTAGATTTCAAGGGTACTTTGAGCATTTGGAATTATCGATGATGGCAGAGGCGGGTATGTCGCCGATGGAGATCATACTATCTGCAACGCGGAATGCGGCGAAGGCCATTGGAAGAGACGATATTGGAACACTTGAGTCAACAAAATGGGGGGACTTCATTGTGCTGGCGGAGAACCCCTTGATGGATATCGAAAACTCCAGGACTATCGAGTCGGTTTGGATAGCTGGAAATAAAGTGGCGTCCAAGCGGTAATCTGCCCAATAGTGATCGTTGTCATTTCTTTGTACGGACTATTTCAGTATTTTAGTAACCAACTGTTCCACATACCAACCTCAGGCATTCAAAGACGACTGACCTTTCGGACAAATCAGCCAATCTGGTCTGATCTACCTCAACGGGAGTCCACGTTCTATGATAGGCGTCCAATCTGTTCAGCGAAAAATCCAACGTGTTTTGTCCAGGCGGGCGGAGAAGGCTCTGCTTCGTGAGGCCAAGTGTCACTGGGTAGGGAGTCGGCGTGGGTTGAAGCACGTCGTTCGCAGATATGTGAGAAGCCACCGCCATGATCGAAACTGGTTGGATGGTGTATGGCAGTCTGTCTCCCTAGCAGGAGCTGCGGCTTTGCTTGCGCTGCAGTTGTATGCGTCGCCAGTGGAAGCAGCTATCCCTACATTCGCACAGCACACCGGAGTAACGAATCCGTTTAACGGATTCAGCACCGGCTATGTCAGCACACCACAGTTTGCCGATTTCGATAATGACGGAGATTTAGATGTGCTCTCAGGAACCGGGAATGGCGGCTGGGTATATTTTGAGAATACAGGTGATGTAAACAGTCCCATTTACCTGCAACAAACTGGTGTAGACAACCCCATGGATGGTTTCACCAATGGCTCTGGATTTACAGATCCAGCCGTCGCGGACATCGACGGTGATGGCGATCTGGATGTCCTGAGCGGCATCAATGGTGGAGAGTTTCTGTACTTTGAGAATACAGGTGACGCAAGTACTCCGGTATTTGTGGCGCGTACCGGTATTGACGATCCCATGGACGGAAACACTCTTCGTCCGGATTTTCGCAGCGCTCCCACATTTGTCGATCTGGATAACGACGGTGACTATGACATCCTGAGCGGCTCAGGTGACGGCGTATTCTACTATTTTGAGAATACCGGCGACGCGAACACACCCGTGTTCACGCAGCGAACGGGTTCGGAAAACCTAATGGACGGGCACGATGTAATACGTCCGAATGAATACTCATATGGCAGCAACCCTACCTTCGCTGATCTGGACGGCGATGGCGATCTTGACATAGTCAGTGGCACGTACTACTCCGGTATGTATATCTACTTCGAAAACACCGGTGATATCAGCAGCCCGGTCTTTGTCGAGCGATCGGGAATTGATAATCCTCTGAGCACGTTCGACGCTCAGGACCGAGATACCTTCCCGTCGTTCGGAGACATTGACGGTGACGGTGACATGGATCTCATAGTCGGTCAGAACGACGGTAGCTATTTCTTTTTCGAGAATACAACGCCATTGCCGCCACCGGCGATAGCACTCCTGGTCGCGGGAGATGCTTTCGGCTCACCAGGTGGACAGGTGGTCGTAGACGTTATTGTTGAT
>JABIQT010000236.1 GCA_018667995.1 Candidatus Latescibacterota bacterium | reverse complement strand
GTAAAGCACACCGCGGAGGAGCTGTCGTTCATTGGCAGGTTCCTAGCGTTTCTTGTGCGGTATATTGCACCGATCGGACGACCACTAGAGTATGTGGTCCAGTTGATTGTCCGACTGATGCTCCGAATGTTCGTATTCCTTTTCTGGCATCATGTGAAGGACCACCTGGATGATGATGTCAAACGCCAACACTGGATATTCCTGAACTTCGCCTATGGCAACCTGCGTGGACTATTGAAAAGTAACGTCATCCGGAAGGGATTCAAGCACCTCGATGAATATGATTACAGAGAATGGCTTGAACATTATATGCGCCCTGATGGACGGATCACCATAGAATCACCTCTATCATGGTTCTTGCACGAGGCACTCTTCGCCTATATCGACGGTGATCACAAGAAGCCGGATTTATCGGCAAGTGTTGCTCTGTATACGCTGATTCGGACCGCAAGCACATGGAATGGGGCGGTGGTCTGGAGGATGAACGCGGGTATGGGGGATGTGGTGTTTACCCCCCTCTATCAAGTGCTTAAGCATCGTAACGTAAAGTTTAAGTTTTTCCACCGTGTCGACAAGATACATCTCTCCGACGATCACAATTCAATTTCTTCTATTTCCATAGGAAAGCAGGTGAAGTTAACGGATGAGGACACAGAGTATAATCCGCTAACCGGGGTCAAGGACTTACAATGCTGGCCCAGCACGCCGCTTTGGGATCAGATCGAAGATGGGGATCGATATGAGAGCGATGGTCTCAATTTCGAGGCATGGGGTACGCCAGATCAAGCGGACAACATCGTCCTGCATGCAGGCGAGCATTTTGATAAGGTTGTGTTGGGAATATCTATAGGTGCTCTGCCATATATCTGTTGTGACTTGATTACGTCCGAGAAGAATCCGGACGCCAGTATGCGATGGAAGAAGATGGTGGATAATGTAAAAACCGTGCGGACCCAGGCCCTGCAGCTGTGGACCAAGCAAGACAGCAAGACTATGGGATGGGACGAAACTGCCGAGGGGAAGTTTGCGAATAGGCCTATGGTAGGGACCTATATAGCGTCGAGAAACCTCAGCACATGGGCGGATATGACAGAGATAATAGAGCGGGAGGACTGGCCGGAATCAGAACAACATCCAGGCCAGTATCCTAAGTCGCTTGGGTATTTCTGTGGTGTGTTGAGCGATGATCCTCCCATTCAGCTTTCTGACTGCGGTCCGTTGCAGTCTGCGCATGAGCTGGATCAGGAGTCAGCGAACCATAAAGCAAAGGAGAATGGACGGAGTTTCCTCCAGAAATACATTCGCCAGTTCTGGCCCAAGGCCGCGAATGACGGCGAATTTGATTGGGATCTTCTAGTAGACAATCGTACCGGCGATCCAACTGGAAAAGAGCGGATCGACTCGCAGTATTACCGAGGCAATGTGAGCCCTACCGAAAGGTATGTCCTGTCGACAAAAGGGAGCCAGAAACACAGGATTGCTCCCGGCCAATCTGGTTATGACAATCTGTACCTGGCGGGTGACTGGACGGACAACGCATACAATGCTGGTTGTATTGAAGCAACGGTAATGTCGGGTATTCAGGCATCCAATGCGATTAATGGCTTTCCGAGAAGCAAGAATGTGGTGGGATATGCGTACGGCGAACCGACAAGAAATAGGGAGGCGCGACCGGCTAAGTCAAACGAACTACTTCAGGAAGCCACGGCCGAAGCCCGCAGAGGATACTTCACGTTTGTAACGATGTTTCTTGTATTCTTGATCCCGACCATCTTCACCTTACGCTCGGTGAAAACTGGATTAGGTATCACAGTGGACTATTCTCTCCTGAGTATCGAGGAGGTCGAGGATTGGGGTGTGTTCTTTACCATCCTAAGTAAGTATGGCCCCGACCCTACACCAAGTCCCAGCAATCGGGTCTGGACATATCTGAGCGATCCCATTCGCCAGGATATTAAGTACCTGGCCGGTACCGCAGTTGAAGATTCTATGCAGTTAAGACCAGTCCTGGGTGCTCTGAATGCTATAGTGATGGATCCTGAGTTCTACGATGACCCATCATTTGCGGGTGTTTCTCATGAGCCAAAGATACGAAAGGAAATTGAGGATTTCCTAGGTAAACTGAGTGATAGGAGTCTCACACAAGTGGAGATCCAGAGACTCAATCGCTTGCTGTTGGTCTCGTCTTATCCAAATCATGTACTTGTAAGTGAACCGATGTCCCCGATGGGCTATACCAAAAGTCTACTACTGTTCTTGTTGCCCGTGCTTGTTCTTGGCGGCTGGTTTCTACGAATACCCCGACACGAACGAGATATATTAATGCACCGTAAGGCATTCTGGCAGGTTGTGCTCTTCTTCACTGCTGGTGGACTGGCCATGGATATCTTCTTGGGATCTCATTTCTTTTGGTTCCCGATCAAGAGCGCCGTATCCGGGATTCATCTTCCCTGGTTGTTCACCTATCCCGAATTGGGTTTTGTCTCTACCTTGCCGATCGAGGAAGCCGGATTCTATTTGCTTGCTAGCCTCTTCGTACTGCTCTTCTATATCTGGATGGATCTGTCCTGGTTCTCAGAATACAATAAAAACAAGTATGTGGTCTTGATAAAAGAGGTACCGACCGTTCTGGCTCCTCACAAGAGATCTCTTTTGTGGGGCTTCGCGGTATTCTTCCTGGCCTACTGGGTCAAGAAAAATGGTATTTTCGGGTGGGAGAATCACTACAGCGAAGGCTTTCCCGGTTATCTCAGCGTAATGATATTTAGCTTCATTACCTTGACATTCTTCCTTTTTCGTACCGTTAAACTGTTCATTAATTGGCGAGCTTTCACCCTCTCCGTATTCATTATGTGGTTGATGAGCGTGATCTGGGAGGTGACCCTCGCTCTGCCCTATGGCTG
>JABIQT010000598.1 GCA_018667995.1 Candidatus Latescibacterota bacterium | reverse complement strand
GCTGACGCTAGCAGAAGATGGCATTTCTCATACCCACCTACTCTCGTAGTCAGTAGGTCAGTCGATTGTATACAGAATCTATTCTCACGGACTAACTGGCATCAATCAGGCACCGCTTTACCCCACGAGAGTCAAGCTCCCATCAGCTATTGGACATACACCTTTTCAGAAGAGGCGGCGCTGTCGTAGATCGTATCAAGCAAGCGCATGAACTGATAAGCATCCGTCGCATTCACATCCGGTTCGACTTCACCTGCCACAGCCATAGCAAAGTGTTCGATTTCATGATAGAAAAAGATCTGATCGGCTGGTGGATCCGTATGTGGAATGTCGAGGGGCGTATCTGCTTCTGCTGAAGTATACTTATCATCTGCGAATCGGCTGATCTTTCCCTCTCTTATGGCGCCATTATGACCGTATACTTCAACGCTGGTGGGCGTATCGGCATGCAGCCATCGAGAGCAATCAATCTGTAGGGTCTTGCCACCATCGAGACCGATGATGCCGGAGATGTAGTCCTCCGCAGGCCCCTCAGGACCGTCGTAGACGGGGTTCAAGATATGCTTTGTCGCGAATGCCCAGCGGGGTTCAGGCCGGCCCAGCCACCACCAGGCCAGATCCAGTTCGTGGGAGGCGTGTTGACCCAGAGCGCCTCCCTTTTGACCATACGTCTGCAGCCAGGACGTGATGCCCTCGGCCGCGGGTTTCGAGTTGTACTTAAGGAACACGCGGGCATGATAAGGATCACCGATATCACCGCGATCGATTGCGGCACGGATGATGCGATTACGGGGATTGTGGCGCAAGAAGTAACAGAACTGTAGGGTTTTTTGGGCGGAGGCTGCCGCGGATTCATATTCGAGAATCTGCTCCGCCCGAACGGCGTGGGGTTTCTGAACGAGCGCGTGTTTGCCGGCAGCAAAGGAATCGAGCACCATCTGGTGCCGTAGCACGGGATTTACCGCAAGGTACACGGCGTCCACATCGTTGTCGGCAAGCAGTTCCCTGTAATCCGCGTAATGGCGGCTGCATCCGTAGTTCTGACCGGCCGCCTCCAAGAGCTGGGGCATCACATCGCTTATGGCTACTAACTCCGTGCGGGGTAAAGCCTGGACCGCATGCATGGCCTGGCATCCTGCCCAACCTGCTCCCACAACGCCAATCTTCAGTCTCGTATCGGTCATCGTAGTGCCTCCGTCCAGGTCTCGTATTTTGCCAGAGCGCTTTCCTGTAGATTGTCGAATTGGGTCAGCATGACCATGCGGACCGGGATATCAATGTGCTCTCCGGCTTCGACGTCGCGGCCCCACAGATGCAGGTACTGGGCATTATGGTAGGCGTTATATCCCGAGATACCGAAACAATCCTCCCGGCGGGCCATGAGGACAATTGCGCCCTGCCCCCCCGCAAAACCATGCCGGTGCTGCTGCGTCATGAGTGGGTACGCGTAGCGGGGGCCGCGCCGCCAATTGAGCGGGTAGCCGTCGGTCCAGCGTCCGTCCGAAAAGACAGATTCGGCATCTTTATCCCGTGCCCAGGACTCGCATTCGTCCTCATTGTACCACTTCTTCTCATACCAGAAAACGCCATCAGGATGGGTTCTGTTATCTGTGACCGCGTACCTGGGTGTGAAGTATGGTGTGAAGTAGTTTGCAATGAAGAGTTCAAAATCCGGGTAGTTCTGTTCGAAATGGGCGGAGAAGACTACGTCAACTGCAGATGCTTCCTCGTTGATCTGGTATTTCGCAGTCAGAGAGGCCTGTATGGCCGCGCATGGTTTCCAGTGTACCACGGTCGCACCACTCTCAATATCTATCTTGTCCGGAACTCGCTCACGCGTGATTTCGAGTTGCCGGCCCCGACTTAGTGCCCGGTAGATGTTCAACCAGGCAAAGTCCGGCCCTTCGTCCAGATGGAAGGATCCGAGCCCGCTAAGGCGCAGGCCGTTCGCTCCCAGAACCTGTACCTTCCCGGGGCCCAGCTGGCCCGTGAGTTTGGATTCCTGTTGCTCATATTGAAATGACAGAATCAGCTCCTTTGCTCATTGTCTCGATCAGGGGATAATCAGGGCTCGCCCAGCAAGATCAGGATCGGGGCTCTGCCGATTGGCACTTCAGCAATAATCGGAAAGCCTCCTGATGCTTGCTCGGCCGCGGTAGAATGTGATTACGGATGATCAGGATCGGGCCCCATACGGGAAGGGACTTAACCTTGAATGCCCTGGCACAAACCAGATATTCAACGCCCGTCGGTCCTTCGAATAGCCAACTCAATGCTACGAATCGTTATGGAATTTGCACGTCGATCGCTCGGAGAATGCCTTTCGTGAGAACCATTGTACACGGATACGTCGTTCCAGCCATCCCTTATACTCCCGACCCCCATCACGTAATTGAATGCGGTGTGCTCCGGCGTGTGGTGGGTATACTCATTCTGCGGAAACAGGAGTTCCGATGTAGGTTCGCCATTGAGAGACGGCCACGAATCGTTAAAGCTGACGGCGATGGGCGGCAGACTGTCCCGTAAATCCACTACGATCTGGACGATCATTTCCAGATTAGGGTCATCAGGTTCGGCACACATAGGTATGCGGAATCCGCGTCGCCAATCGGGTTCAAGTACTGCCGGCAGCTGATCAGGGGTATCGAATGGCGGATTCCAGACGGGAGAGAGTATGGTACTCAGTGCGTACATTTTCGGTAGGCCACGCATTGATTTCAAGGATTTGAGGTGCTTGATGGCGGAGTAGTCGGCCCGCATATTCTGTTTCGTGCAGACCCGATCCTTGCCGTTATCCTCATCTACCGCATAGTAATTGTACAATTCGATGCCATCCGCACCCAGGATCCACTTTCCCGCTGCCGCTCCCAGCAATGCCGGTGTCACGATGTAGGGGCTTCTCATTTCTGTTCCGGCCCGGTGGGCGGCATCTACCTGTGGTTCCCCTGTGTCAATGGCATCTCCTGGCAGGGAGACCGGGAGACCATTGAGGCCAGATTCGATGTTCCCATATATAGTGATATCGGGGCCTAAAACCGAGCGTAGTTGGTCCAGGGGAAGATCCCACGCCGTCTGCATGTAGTTACTGAAACTCAGAAAGTCAACAAGTCCTTCGGACACAATAGTCTGAACGTCGAGTCCGATGGCCTTCAGAGCGCCAAGGGCGGCCGGGACACGCAGACCGAAGCTATAGGGCCGTCCGTTCGTCTCCTGCTTCAAACACGTAAGTGCCCGGATTTCGCTGATCCAGTCAGTGATTATTTCAACCGTTTTTTGCGATGCTCCTGGTTCACAGATGGCGGGAGTACGTAGGAAATCCAGTTCGAGGCCATCGGCATCGTAGTCCATAACCAGTTCGCGGATCATAGCCATGAAATAGTCACGTACCTCCTGGCGTTCGTAGTTCAGGCCGGTCCATAGGACATCGGCGTGTTTGCCCGGGCGCAGGGGTGTGCCCTTCAACACGTTGGCGGGGTCTTTGAAGAGCGGACAGTTTATGGGATTGTCTATCCACTTCTCGAGGTAGCCGTGAGGATCATTGGTGCGGACCGATATCCATGGCGTTATGTGGCGTTTTCGAGATTGGGAAATAGCTTCAGCCAGCCAGTCAACCTTTGCTTCCACAAGGTCGAGATAGCGATCCATCATGGCGATGTTGGCTGCTGAGGAATGGGACCGCATCCACCGTGCCCAGCGCTGATCGCCACGGGTATACCCGTCCAGTGCTGTGGGCACCACTTTGCTGGGGTACCACGCGATCTGGGTATTGGGACTTATAGCGAACGTATCAACACCACTGTCCGACAGTAGCTTGGTGAATGACTCAATGGCCTTGGCGGTATAAGGTCCTCCCTCCGGTTGCCAGAGGTTCGGTGCCCAGAACATGGCTCCCCAGTCGCCATTGAATATGATTGGGTTCTTCGATTGATCCATTACGTCTGCCTGCCTCATTTCTCGCATAAACCGGGAAGCTGGCCTGAAATCCGGAGCCAGTTCCCGAAACTTGTTAGATAGAGGTAACCCGCAATACGCGCTCTATCGCATGGCGAAGAATAGCTTCAGATTCACCGGAGACAAAGGCGTCAACCGGCTCGTATCCGCCTTCAGAGAAGGACTGCTTTAGGGTGATATATCCGGTGCCGAGGTCACCATATCCCGCCACCGCCACAAATGCATCCGGTCTCACGGCCTGAGCATGCAACTGGTATTCGATGAAGGTCTCGCCCGGAAGATGGACGATGGCCACATCATGGTTAATCTGAAGACAGGTTACAGGAATGGGGGATTCGCGTCTACGAAGGTATGTCAACATTAATGCGGCCTTGCTTTCTACCTTTGGGCTCGATGCCGTGGCTGCGATCTCGGATAACAGTGTCGCTTCGTCGAGATCCTCGCGCGGGGGCAGACAGATCTCTTCAACGGCCCATCTCAAAGAAGAGATGGGACTTCTTCTCATTGATTCCTCTGAAGCGACCATCGCGTCGTGAATGCGACCGGTGAACAGGTCGCGGTTGTCTGCGACGCCATCGTTGAACTTGCCAGCCGTGATGTTACCTGCGCATCCGGTGAAATAGAGATTTGGTATGCCCTGTTCCTCTGACCTGCGGTTTCTGGCCAGTCCCACAAATTCCGGCGTCACGACGCCAGTGCCGTCCTTACTTGTTGGATGTACTGCATAATAATGAAGAGTCGTCAGCAGGGAATCCCCGTCCCAGAAACTGACGGACTTCAGCATCGGGTCAATGAGCCCTTCTGGTTCGTTTCGAATCGAGGCGTCCGTCGACTTGGTCCACCGTACCGCTTTGATTCTACCGTCTTCACCCATGATACGCCGATTGGAAGCGATGCGGTCAACCTGCGCCTCTCCAACACCGACATGTGACACCGATCGTAAGCCGACCATTGCAGATGCAGCGGAAGTTGCAGCACTGCGTCGTGCGGTCTCTGCCCAATCGCCGGCCATGATCAAGTCAAAACATCCGAATTTATCCAGGATATTCTGGGCATCACGATCCGGCCAGGGTGTATCGTGGGCGTGGATGCAGTGGACCGCTACCCTCTCGGCTGAGGTACCCACTGCGGCCGCAAGATCTGAGCGCCAGCGATCGTAGTCGCCGTTACTCAGTTCCGCCCAGTCGAGTGCACAGAGAACAATCGGAAGCTCGTCATCGGGGACGAGGATCACGCCGAGCGCATAGAGGCGGTCCTTTACCGATTCGGCAGGAGGATACCAGCCGGCACAGAGCGGGTGATCAATTGGCGGCGTGATGTCAGATCGAAATGTGGTCAGCTTTAGCATAGTGCCTCCGAGGCACGCCAACGCTTATTTCTCGAGACGACTACGTCCTATTCGGCTGTGAATACGACTTCACCACAGTTGTCCTTGGTAAACAGGAATGGCACTCCGAAGTGTTGCGTGAATCCAGTCTGTCATAGCCAAGGGAGATAATGCCTTGAAGTTGGTCCACAGGGATACGGCAATTGACTGTCATCTGATAGGTTTGGGAGAGAATGTATAGTTGACTACCTGAACTCGTCATTGAAAAAGGCGAGGCAGGTGGTATTTTTCATGGGCCAACGTGTGGGACATGGGTGCCAACTAGACGATGGTAGGAAGACGTGCTTGCCGCTCTCGGGCGGGGATGGTGATTGAGGAATGAATCGGAGACGACGGAGCGATATGATTGATATTAGTAACGTCAAGTCGATCGCG
>JABIQT010000036.1 GCA_018667995.1 Candidatus Latescibacterota bacterium | reverse complement strand
CCCTTCGATGAGCGCTGGTTCAAGATATATCTCTGGGACTTTCTGTTCTACGACCAGAATCTGCCCCATACCCGCCATCTACCTGAAGATTTCGATCTAAAAAAGCTGGTAGCCTTATACTACGGTATGACAACATGGGTTGACGATATGGTAGGCCGCCTCATGTACAATCTCCAACGCCATGGTTTGTCCGACAACACGATCGTGCTCTTCGTATCCGATCACGGTGATAATCTTGGGAGCCACCACCGATTCAACAAAGGTCTGATAATTGAGGAATCTATCCGCATCCCCATGATCTTCCATTCCACCGAGCATTGGTCATCGCGAATCATTTCTGATCAGGTCGCCCAGCTGATTGACGTAATGCCAACACTGGTGACGACCTGCGGCGGCGAGCTGCCGGCGAGTGTCCAGGGACGAGATTTGTCCCCGACCCTGACAGGAGACCGATCCTGTCTTGACGACACGGACGCCATCATAGAAACCAGTGGCGGCCAGATTGGCCTGCGTACGCCGAACCAACTCGCCGGAATCCAACTGGACGATGATCTGTGCAGAGCTTCTAATAGCGGCCATTGCCTCTACGATTTAGAGGCCGACCCATACGAATGGAATAACCTACTCGACCCCTTCGAAGCTGGCACAACGAATCCATTGATAGAGCGGTTGGTGAGATGGAATGAGGAGACGCCATGGCTGACGGACCGAGCTTAGTCAATGGAACTCATCCTACCCAGATAGAACCACCGACCATAGAGGAGAATTCAAATGTACGTTGGTACCCAGGGATTTGGGACATCGCGAACTGAGATGGAGTTTCTCCTTCGTCACGGCGTCAGACATGCGGACGGCGTTGTGAAGGATAATGAGCTCGAGACTCTGGTCAGGCACCGTGAGGAAGCTGCGGCGGCAGGTGTAAATGTCGAGATGATACATATTGGGCTGCCAGAGAGCATCACCTTAGCTCTTGATCCGGAGCGGGATCGAGAGCTGGACGAGGTTTGCCGGGTCATTGCAAATGCCGGCCAGGCCGGGTTGCGTGGTCTGAATTACAACTTCTGCATACTAGACCACCAACGGACCGATCCGACGCCCGGAAGAGGAGGGTCGAGTTACAGCACATTCGACCTCTCGAAGTATGATAATGAGACGCTGTCGCATGCCGGCCGTGTGGACCGGGACGAGGCGTTTGCACGAATTTCATACTTCCTGGAGCGGGTAATTCCGGTCGCTGAAGAATATGGCGTCCAGATGGCTTGCCATTTGAACGACCCGCCCGCACCTGTTCTCCGAGGTGTGGAACGATGGAATTACCCGGTTATGGAGGGACTGAAGCGCTTTGTGGAGACGGTGGACAGCCCCCAGAACGGATTCAATTTCTGCTGCGGCACAGCCGCGGAGGGGTTGGACGATCCCGGCAGGGAACTTTATGACATCATTCGCTATTTCGGAAACAAGAAGCGGATCTTCAACGTTCATTTTCGTAATATACGGGGCGGACTAGGTAACTTTCGGGAAGTTTGGCCAGATGAGGGTGACGTAGATATGTTCCGTGTTGCCCAAACGCTTCACGAAGTCGGTTACCCGTACATGCTCATGCCCGACCATGCACCACACCATCCAGATGACGTGGCACCTGAGGGAGTATCGAGTCGCGTCAATCAGGCCTGGGCATTTCAGTATGGTTATATCATAGCCATGATCCAAGCCGTCAACAGATAGCAATGTACCCGTCGATGTGCATTTCAATGCATACAACCACTCGCATATAACGCCAGCTGCCCCCTGAATGCGCTAAGAAAATCTCAACGAGGAGGAATCACTATAAAATGCGACTGAAACTCATGGTCCAGATCTCGATGCTGGCTCTATTCGGAATGCTCCCCACAACGATTCAGGCGCAGACGAGTGGGGCCGCAGAGTCTACTCTAACCTATCGGACATTTTACAGTACCGCGCTTGGTCAGGAAAAGGAATGCGCAGTCTATCTGCCTCCGGGATACGAAGACATGGCGGATCCTGTTCCGGTAGTCTACTTCCTGCACGGCCTCTTCGGATCGGAACGCCGCTGGGAGGAACGTGGCGCACGAGAGGTCGTGGACAGTCTTATCTCCGATGGCTCAATTCGCCCTATGATCGTCGCCATACCCGATGGTGATAACAGTTTCTACGTAAACTCGGTCCACGGTAATGCAGCCTATGAAGACTACATTATGCAGGATTTCATCCCTTTTGTCGAAAAATCGTACCGCATTGAATCCGAGCGGTCAACCCGCGCCATAAGCGGAGTGTCCATGGGCGGATACGGCGCGTTGATGCTCGCCATGCGCCATCCGGAGTTTTTCTCATCTGCCAGCGCCCACAGTGCGGTATTGCTACCCGTACCAATTTCTCAGTTACCGGCGAAGCTACTGCAGTCCTATCAGTCCCAATTCTTCGAGGCGGTTTTTGGAAATCCTATCGATGAATCATATTGGGAGCAGCACAATCCGGTCGATTTGGCCGTCAACACAACGGCTATAAAGTCGGTCAAATGGTATTTTGACTGTGGCACCGAGGATCGTTATGGCTTTCATCGTGGAGCAGCGAAATTGAATCAAGTGATGGAAAGTGCGGGGATTGAGCATGAGTATGGCTTGTATCCTGGGGGCCACGGATGGGAGTATGTCAGAACAACCTTGCACAGATCAATGACCTTCCACTCTCGTAATTTTGAATAAACACCAGGCAAGCAAAATTGGCGATCCCGAAAGACCGATGAATGCAAAGCGAAAACCTGATGGTGCTCGGCGTGAGGGTCCCGTTACCGCCGTGCTTTTCGGTACGCTGTTCGCGGCCGTTGCCGACAATCAGATTATATCACCGCTTCTTCCGGATATTCTGGGTGAACTGAGCATTGCTACCGAGAGGGGCGGATTCCTCGTATCCGTCTATGCGTTCGCGGCCGCGGGCACCTCATTTTTCCTGGGACCACTCTCCGACCGAGTCGGCAGGAAAGCCCTCCTGATGTGGGGGCTTGCCACGTTTGCCTTGAGCACAGCGCTGTGCGGCGCGGCCTGGGACTTCAACTCTCTGCTTATCTTTAGAGGCCTGACCGGTGGCGCGGCGGGAGCCATCTCCTTAAGCATCACTGCTCTAGTGGGTGACTATTTCCCGTACGAACGTCGGGGACGTGCCATGGGCATCGTGATGTCAGGGTATTTCGCGGCAATGATCATCGGGGTACCACTGGGTGCATTCATTGCCAGCGCCACCTCGTGGCGATTTGCCTTTTACATTTTCGCAGCTGTGGCGGCCCTCTTGTGGGTACCACAATGGATTGTCATACCCGTAATCAAACCCGATAATCCAAAGGCTTCGACGCTTGCCGATTCAATGAAAGCCTACGGCCGTTTTCTATCCCTGCCCGGACCGTCCACTGCCGTGTTAGCTTCCCTTCTTGTTTCCGCATCGACCGTGGGCTTCATCACCTATGTGGGTACCTGGCTCAGGGACGCCTATGGACTGTCAACGGATCGAATCGGCCTGATTTTTCTGGCCAGTGGTGCCGCAGCTTTGATAGGTAGTCCGGTCGCCGGAGCCATCGCAGACAGGCTCGGTAAACGTTTGGTCGTCGTAACCAGCAGCATTGTTATGGCGGTCTGTCTCGCGGGCATACCGTGGATCACATCCAGCTTGCCTCTGGTCTTTGTCGGCTTCATAATTACAGGCATCTCGGGGGCTTTCCGACAAGCGCCGCTCCAGGCTCTGATAACGGGCTTGGCTTCAGATGAGGATCGTGGCACGCTGATTGCCCTCAAAAACACCTTCGCTGAAATTGGGATTGCAGTAGGTACGGCGTTGAGTGGTTTCCTATATGTCGCCTGGGGATATGGCGCAGTCGGGCTTACAAGTGCCACGATGGCTGTCGTGGCTGCTGTAATGATAGGTTTAGGCGTAAAGGAGCCGAAAAACCACACCTGAAATTCCACTGTGGGATTAGCCGATAGCAACATACATTGTCGTTCAATCACCATATGC
The DNA here is from genome assembly GCA_018667995.1 of Candidatus Latescibacterota bacterium. Classification (GTDB taxonomy): domain Bacteria; phylum JAAXHH01; class JAAXHH01; order JAAXHH01; family JABIQT01; genus JABIQT01. The sequence goes on along the minus strand of JABIQT010000036.1, from coordinate 240 downwards.
TGCCAAGGTAGTTGAACGGGCACAAAGCAAGTATTCCTGAACAATTTTACATTGAGCCGAAGGTCTGGCGGAATGATTAGCCCCATGATATCTACGAATCAACGAATCGAGCACCGTAGTATCCAGACTCGGCGCAAGAGTACACAGTTTGCTCACAAAATCCCCGCGGCGATATGACCATAGGATACCATTATGAGTCTCACGGATGAGGAAGTTCAGTTTTTTGAAGATGAAGGATAT
>JABIQT010000037.1 GCA_018667995.1 Candidatus Latescibacterota bacterium | reverse complement strand
CAGCCGCACCCGCAGCACTGACCCATCTGGCATTCTGCCCCATGATTTCCTCATGGCCTTCGAGTCCGTCACTACTTCTATGTTGCGCGTCCGAGAAGGGCGGTCCGGTTCGAATCCAGAAACCGCTATATCGCGCGGCTCGGGATGCACCCAACGTAAGCTTCTCAACCGCAGGGGTGATTTCCGACGTGATCATCCAAAGATATCCAGGACCTCCATCCAGTTGCTGAAATCGAAAATGACGTTTTTCCAGGGCAAGGGGATCATCTGACGCGTCCAGCCATGTGAGCTCCTCAACAACAGCTGTTTCGCGCTCGGATACTTCTGGATTAGAGAATCGGTCGTGTCGCTGCACACCGTGGGTGCCCGGGACGTCCTCGTATCTCTTCTTGTCGGGGATGTACCAGCCACCACCCCAGAGATTAGCGTCGTTCACATGAACCCAACCGAAATACAACCCAGTATGCCAGGGATGGTCGGGGGGACGATATTCAGTAATCAATCCGCCAGATGGCGTGTATATTGGGGCGAAACAGGGCTTTGGTGCTTCGGATCGAGGTAGTTCTTCTGTGGAGCGATAGAGGGATACAAACTGGTCCCCGTCGTGCAGTTCAAATCCGATACTATTAAACGAAATGTGCAAATTAGACATGTCAACTCCCACGTTCGGTCGTTTAGATAGATTGTAATGATTGCAGTCTATACCCACGCACAATAAGTGGATCGAAGTGGATAGAAAAGGAGAAAAGATGGGTTACACCATTGCCAGGGTTCCTGATTTAGGAGCACCAGATGCCAATTGGAATCGGCCTGTCTGGTCCTCCGCGGAAACTCTTGATGTTAGCCTTTTTCCCTGGAAGGATTCTGGCCACAGGCCGGTAACAAAGGCCCGGCTGCTGTACACTGAGACACATCTTGGAGTCATGTTTTCAGTATCCGACCGATATGTCAGAGCGGTGACTGACACCTATCAAGGGCCCGTCTGCTGCGATAGTTGCGTGGAGTTTTTTGTTGCACCTATTCCAGGATCAAACGTCTACTTCAATTTCGAAATGAACTGCGGTGGCACAATGCTCTTGTATCGCAACCGGCCACCCGGTGAGCGAGACGCAGGTGAGGCACGGACTCCCGTGACCGAGGACCATGCGCGAACAATCGAGGTGGCGCACTCGCTCCCCGAGATCGTAGATCCCGAGATCACCGAGCCGACGACCTGGTCGATAGAGTACCATGTTCCCCTGGTATTGTTCGATTTGTATTTCGAGTCCGTTCAGTATCAACCCGGAGCTTCTTGGCGCGCCAACTTCTATAAATGTGGAGACCACACTTCGCATCCCCATTGGGGTTCTTGGGCCCCTGTCACGACGGAAAAACCTAATTTTCATTTTCCAGCTTCGTTTCAGGAGATCAAATTCGAGAAGTAACTGATATTCGCCCTCGGCGGATTTCTCCGCGCAGGTGTCGTGCCGGGAGCCGCGCCTTACCGACAATTTTCTCATCGCTACATATAAAAAAAGGAATAAGATGACACGGTTTGAGGAGGATCATTTTTCATGAAGTTCAGTTGGCTTTGTCTATGCTTGATACTCGTATCCAAATCAGTAGGGGCTGCCACGTTAAGCGGATACGTTACAGACGCGTCAAATGGCGAGTCGCTACCGTTCGCCAACGTGGCGCTAAAAGATACGGGGCTGGGAGCGGTGAGCAACAGCAATGGATACTTTGCAATAAATAACGTTCCAGAAGGGACCTACTCCCTCGTGGTTTCCTACATCGGATACCAACCTTTCGAACTCTGGGTTACCCTCACCGTAGGAGAGAACCGACGTGTCGATGCGGCGCTCACGCTACAGCCGCTTGCCACTGAAGAGACGGTCGTCGAGGCAGACCGATTCAAGGAAGAGCGCATCGCCCAACTCAGCTTCCTCTCTCTTCAAGCGACCACGCTCAGCGACTTGCCCGCCGTGGGTGAGGCAGATCTTTTGAGAAGCCTCCAGCTGCTCCCCGGTATTCAGGCAGCATCGGACGTAAGCAGCGGTCTCTACGTACGCGGTGGCGGTCCGGATCAGACCAAAATCCTGCTCGACCAGATTCAGCTCTATAATCCCTCACACGCCTTCGGCTTCTTTTCGACGTTCAATCCTGACGCCATAAAAGATCTGAGCTTGCACAAGGGCGCGTACCCCGCCTATTACGGCGGTAATCTAGGTGCCGTGCTCGATGTGACGAATCGAGATGGTAACCGGAATGAGGTACAGGGAACAGGTGGCATCAGCCTTATCGCTGGACGCATGACACTTGAGGGGCCTGTGGCCAATGGTTCCTGGATGGTCTCGGGACGCCGGACTTATCTTGAGCCCTTACTGTCTGCGATACGTTCTGAGTCCACGGAGATTCCATCCTATTATTTCTATGATCTGAATGCAAAGGTCAATCAGAACATAACCGATTACGATAAACTGGTCATCAGCGGTTATTTTGGCCGGGATGATCTGAATCTCGATCTGGACGAAGGTAGTTTCATCACAGTGCGCTGGGGCAACACGGCGGTCACGGGTAAGTGGACCCATATATTCACGCCGACGTTGTTTGGTAATTTCCTGGTTGCCGGCAGTGAGTATGTGAGCCGTACATCTCTGAGTTTTTTTGATACTCCTATCCTGTTCCAGAACAGCATCAGGGATATAACAGTAAAAGGGGATGTCGACTATTTTGCCAGCAGCGACCACACCTTAACGACTGGATTCCTGACCACGCGTTACGATTTCAGTTTTCGACAGGTATTTAACCAACAGGATCAACTGAGTCTAAAGCTCAATCCGTACTTGCTATCGCTGTACGGCCAGGATCAGTGGCAAGCTCTTGACAATACCTCCGTACGACTCGGTTTGCGCGGAAACTACTTCAGCGAACAGCAAAGATTTGATATTGAACCGCGTCTTTCGATCAGTCATTTGTTGACGCCCACCATTCGGCTCAAGACGGGTGCTGGATTGTATCATCAATATCTTCAACTTATAACAACCGAAGGATTCAGCGGTGGCGATTTCTGGGTACCGCTGGACAGTACCGTAACGCCCGGATCTTCCTGGCAGACGGTT
>JABIQT010000038.1 GCA_018667995.1 Candidatus Latescibacterota bacterium | reverse complement strand
AGCCCATGCTGGTGGAAGGTCCCCCAGGTGTGGGGAAGACGGAGATCGCGAAAGCACTGGCCGGATCCCTGAACCGGCGCCTTATCAGGCTTCAGTGCTACGAGGGGTTGGATGAATCAAAGGCCCTGTACGAATGGGAGTACACGAAACAACTTCTCTATACGCAAATGCTGAAAGACCGAATTGGTGAGCTGTTGGTTGATACCCAGACGATTGGCGAGGCAGTAGAGATTCTCAACGCCCAGGACAGCGCGTTCTTTTCCGAACACTTTCTACTTCCGAGGCCTTTACTGGAGGCTATTCTCTCTCCCGATCCAGTGGTGCTCCTGATTGACGAAGTAGATCGATCTGACGATGAGTTCGAGAGTTTTCTGCTGGAGGTTCTGAGCGATTTTCAGGTCAGCATCCCTGAATTAGGTACTTTGAGTGCACGCCAGCGGCCGCTTGTGGTGTTGACCAGCAACGCGAACAGGAATCTGTCCGAAGCATTACGTCGAAGATGTCTTTATCTCTATATAGACTACCCAGCGGCCGAGCAGGAGACGACAATTGTGATGAGAAAGGCGCCCGACGTTGGACAGGAGCTGGCCGAGCAGATCGTCCGATTCGCTCAGAAGGTACGCGCCATAAATCTCCGTAAACCCCCCAGTATAAGTGAGACCATCGACTGGGCTCTGGCGCTCGTAGTACTAAACGCCAAGAATCTCTCTAAGGAGACTTTGAGCGAGACTTTAAATGTGCTCTTGAAGGACAAAGAGGATATTGATCGCATCATACGTGAAGGCGTCAAATGATTGAACGCCTGGTGGAATTCGTTCAGATGCTTAGGGCCGCGAATGTCCGAGTATCCATGAGTGAAGCTATAGACGCCGCCGAGGCGTTACGCCATGTACCTATTGACAATCGACCATTGGTGAAGACGGCCCTACAGGCCTCTCTGATAAAGGAGCAAGAGGACCTACCGACCTATGAGGCCATGTTCAGCAAGTTCTTTCAGGTGCAACTGACTGAAGATGATTCCGACAGCGAATCAGATCCGGAATCGCAGGATGGCCCCCCGAACGAGCCGAAACCCGGTGGTGAAGAGGAGGACGGACGTGAGTCCAGCGAGATCTCGAGTGAAGAGGGCGAGTCTGAGTCCCCGGTGCCCACCGAGGAAGACGGGCAGGAGGAGGGCGACCAGAATGAGGAAGACCTGGAAGCACAATTGCAGGAACTGCTCGCGCGCATTCAGGTAGGCGAAAACAGTGCAGACGCTCTTTCTCAGCCCGGCAACCAGCAGCAGACGCCCGGATCGGAGGACGTGGATTTGTACCAGGAACTGCCGCCTGGTCAAGTGGAGAGCCTCTATGAAGCCGTCGAGGAACTTGCGGAGAATCTGGTCACACGCAGATCGCTACGATATAAGCGGGCTCGACATGGACCAGTCGATATAAAGAAAACCGTACAACGTAGTTTCCGGACCGGAAACCTACCTTTTAATATCATAAGAAAACGCCGAAAGGTGGAGAAGAACGAGCTGGTCGTACTCTGCGATATTTCGGGCTCGGTGTGGGAGGTCGCCCGATTCTTTCTGAAGCTAGTGCAGGAGATGCAGAACCAGTTTAGCCGAGCAAGAAGTTATCTGTTTGTGGATAGGATCAATGAAGTCACGGACATGTTTGACGACCGTCCATTTGATGAGATTATAGACCAATTGAAGGACGATCCGGGTCTGAATTTCTTCGGACTCAGCGACTTTGGCAGGGCCTTCTATCAGTATTACAATGATGAGATCAAATCCCTTTCCCGTAATACTATCCTCGTGATTCTGGGTGACGCCCGCGCCAACTGGTTTGATCCCATGGAGTGGACTCTGGATGAAATGCAGCGTCGTACCAAAATGGTTATATGGCTGAATCCGGAACCCAAGCAGTATTGGGACACAGATGATTCGGTTATGGCGAAATATAGTCCCTACTGCGATCACGTCCTGGAGTGCCGCAACCTTGATCAATTGAAAGATATCGGAGAGCTGATACTACAAAGCTGATACTCCTTCCACTGACTTGTTTAGATCCATAGATTTCCGTGTCTAAAATACCATGGACCAGGTAGCTCTTTATGGTTATACTTGCAGTAGGTCATCCATAAAATAGTCTCTATCAGGTATATCAACATGCGCCATACATATTGGATTGTAGCGATATTGCTACTGGTTATCGGTGTTTTCTTTAGCGTTTCGACCGGGCGTGCCAACGGACCCGGT
>JABIQT010000039.1 GCA_018667995.1 Candidatus Latescibacterota bacterium | reverse complement strand
TGTCCACATTCTTGACGCGTCCCGTCCCACCAGGATTGAGAGCGAGAGATCGGTCGCCCATGGTCAATCCTGCTGCCTTTTCAGCCACCAGACACAATTCAAAGTTGCTGACAAAAGTCGCACCCGTTTGCTGGGCAATCTGAAATGAATCACCTATGTGATCCGAGTGCCCGTGAGTTGCGATGACGATGTCCGCATCTGAAACATCCGCTGCGCTTTCCGAGCAGGCGGGATTATTGTCAAGCCACGGATCAAAGTAAATAACCGTGCCATCAGATTCGAACCTGAATGAAGCATGACCGAGGAAATCAATTTTGATAGAAGACATGGGAGTGTCCTTTCTCCATTTTATGCTCTACTTATTCTCTGCCACGAAGTTACGGCGAGTAGTGTAGATTCAGTCAGTGGGAATGTCAAGACACAAATGCCCGTCCTTCGCCGGTAGGTTTTGACACCAATATTGCTAAAGAATCGCTTGACTTTATGCCGATTCTACATCAATAAATGATTACGCCGGCGAGACATACATATCTCGCCATCGCTACCAGCCAGATAACCTCTCAAAACACGGAAGACAAGACCATGCCACAGGGCACTATTTCCCGATTGAATCAGGCAAGAGGATTCGGATTTGTGACCAGTCCGGAGGGTGAGGATATATTCTTTCACCGGACCAATGTTCAGGAGACCCCCTTTGCACGGCTACAGGTAGGTGACAAGGTAAATTACGATGTGCAGTTCACACCACGCGGGGCACGGGCAGGAAACGTTCAACTGAATATGCCAGCAGCACAGCTGCAGATTAATCTCGCTGTCAAAGATATGGACAGAGCTGTCCATTTTTACATCCAGAACCTCGGCTTCAAGGAAATGGTCCTCAATCCCGGATACGTACTCCTGCACCGGGGTGCGCTTATAATCGGCCTTAAGACCGACGAACTGCTGTGGCATCCAGCCGTAGTTGACCACAATCCCAAAGACTTGGTACGGGGCGTCGGACTCGAGCTCGTACTCGAGGTATCGGATATCGACCATTTCTTCTCGCAAATCCAGCAGTCCGGGATTTCAATCCAGGAACAGCTTGTGGACCGCCCATGGGGCGCCAAAGACTTCCGGATTCTTGACTCCGAAGGGTATTACTGGCGTATCACCTCTCCAAGACCAATGGTGCATCCCGATGAGGATCCTGAGGAGGCCTTCGATACCACCGGGGATGCCCTGTATGACACGGCCGCCCCGTTTCCCGGTCCCAACGACGAAGAGTCCACCCAATGACCGACCCACCACTCGAGTTTATTCCGCCTGAAATCCCTGATACCGTTCGGTCGCAGGAAATTTCCGGAGGCCATCGGGGCCGCAGAGGACTTGCACAACCGCCGACCTACATCTGCCAGAGGACGCCAGAGCCTCTTCAGATAGACGGCCGGCTTGACAAGGCCGCGTGGCAACATGCCGCCTGGATGGGCCCTTTCGTAGACATGGAGCACGGAACAGCTACTGAGCTTGATACCCGTGTGGCTTTCCTCTGGGATAGTTCGGCTCTTTATGCCGCGGTACGCCTCGAAGAGTCTGATGTATTTGGATATGAGACCACCAGGGACGGTCGTATCAGTGCGGACTGCGAGTTCGAGGTCTTCATTCTGGGCGACGGAACCTACTACGAGCTTCAGATTAACGCTCTGAACGCCGTTTACGAAGTCTTCTGGACCTGGTTTCAACCGTTGGCTGAAGCTGCAAACTACGAGGCTCTTGACGAACTTTTCAAGTCCAGACGCGCCATTTATGGCAATCTGGAAGACGACTATCCCGGCAGACATGGAAGCTTCGATTGGGATTTTCCGGGCCTGAAGACGGCGGTACAGATCGACGGCACATTGAACAATCGAAGTGTCCCAGACCGTGCCTGGATGGCGGAAATGGCGTTTCCGTGGTCAGGAATGTCTGACCTTGCGAGACTCGGGAGACCCCTCCCGCCTGAAATTGGAGACACCTGGCGCATTGGGTGCTCGCGTGTGCAGCATTGGCGCGATGAGGATGGCCATACGCTGCGATCACGCGATTGGTCCATTTCCCAACACGGTAAGGTGCAGATGCATGTCCCGGACAGATGGCCGTACATCGTGTTTTCTGCCGACGAGGCCGTTTAAACAAGTCAAGGAGCGCCCCATGGAAGTATTGGGCATAGACATCGGTGGAACGGGGATTAAGGGCGCCCCCGTAGATACCAAAACGGGCGCCATCACAAGAGATCGGTTGCGGATCCTAACGCCTCAGCCAGCCACGCCGGGAGCGATCATTGATACGGTGAAAGCGATCGTAGATCACTACAAGTGGACTGGCCCCGTCGGTTGCGGGTTTCCCGCAGTTATCAAAGACGGATGCGTGCATACCGCCTCGAATATCTCATCGGATTGGATCGGAGTTAACGCCCGAGATCTGCTTCAGGAAGCCACTGGCCTCTCCACCAATTTTCTGAATGACGCTGATGCCGCGGGCCTCGCAGAAATGCGATTCGGAGCAGGAAGGAGTCAGACGGGATTGGTGTTAATCGTGACATTGGGGACGGGTATCGGTACCTCAGTGTTCATCAACCAGACCCTCATACCGAATACTGAATTGGGCCATATCGAACTCCGCGGAAAGGATGCGGAGAAACGGGCATCGGAACGTGTAAGAATTACTAGAAAACTCAGCTGGAAGAAGTGGGGAATCCGGGTGGACGAATATCTTACGGCCATAGAGGCACTGTTATGGCCGGACATGATCATCATAGGCGGTGGCGCCAGCAGAAAACATGAGCGGTACTTTCCCTACCTGACGGTGTCAGCACAGATAGTGCCCGCACAACTCCGGAATCAGGCGGGCATCATAGGTGCCGCACTCGCGGCTCCGGGTATTGAATGACTCAAAGCGACACATGGACATTACTAATGAATGTGGTAACGGTAAAACAAGAACCCATAGAACTCTACAAAGTGCTTAAGATGGAGAACCTTGTGCAAAGTGGCGGAGAAGCAAAGTTCGTCATTTCTGAAAGGCTTGTCAGCGTCAACGGTTTGATCGAGACACGAAAGCGCAGAAAGATCTACAGCGGCGATCAAATCGTGTTTCAGGAATATGAGATGGAAATTGCCGTCGACAATGAGGCTTCGGATGAACAGACATGATTACTATCCTCGTTTCGGTATACCCGGTGAATCGCTTGTAAGAATCTGATTCAAGCACTCACCGTGCAGATCTCCCCCCTGTAAGGTACTATCTCACCGGTTGGTCCGTCCCAGCCATCCTGCAAGCCTCTTTCCTGATCGCCGCCTCCGCACCGATCGCCAGTCCCGCGAACTGCGGCTCCATTCCTCCCTCCGCATGTACATCGGGTGGACTGAGGTAACCCACCTCGGCGCTCGGGCCGGAGAGTATCACGGTTAGACAATCTCCTGCGGCATCTTTCACCGCAGCCGCAGTCTCCACAAATATCTCGCCAGGCAAGTGTAATACCTGGAATCCAGCGATCGAAACCCGGGTGATTTTATAGCTGACATCTGCCTTATCACGGTCGGTCCTACGACTGACGTAGGCCTGGAAACGCTGTAATCCGTCGCCGCCCGGTGGTGCTGCAAGCAGATCGGTCTCCGCCTCTGGCAATCGATCACTGAGAAATGGCTCTATATTCAGAGCCTCCTGATTGACCGAGAGCCCGCACGATCCAGAAGTGGTAATCTGCTCCATAGCATAGAGTGCCACGCCTGCAACGCTGTTTCCTACGCGTTCGTACGTGCGCCCACCCCGGCTAACAGGAACTACATTGCCAATGCTGCCCGGCAGAAAAAGTGAGTCTACGCCCGCACTGGTCAGCGTCTTTCTAATAATTCCGGGATAGTCGGCTGAAACATGACCATACTTGTCCGTACTGCACAATGCGTGACATCCGAATGAGACGGCCGCGTGTGTGGGCGAGCCCTGGAGATCATCGATGCGCATGACGTACACATTTTCGTCTATGGGACCGTAGGATAATTCTGGCCGGGGATACGGGAATTTGAAGTTACTCATGACCAGATTTCCATCCTGGTCGTAGGAGCGCCTGTTATACGAAATTCCCGGAACTATGGCGCTACCGAGACCAATTTGAGCGGGACGCATGCTATCTGCGGCTCTCACGATGGCCTCTGTCATCCGACTTGCGAACCAATCTTGCCTTCCGAAATACTTCAGTTGCTCGCATGGTTGATTCACGTAGGATTGAAACAGAACGGGACAGGTACCAATGTGCGAGGCACAGGGCAGAATGTGCTTCAACGTGAGCCACGATAGCGGAGAAAGCTCCTGCCTGACGAGCTCCATGACATCTGATTCAATGCTGAAGAGATCAGCCGAGAGGAAGGTTACGTTGACGTCACCGATCCTTAGAATCATTGCGCGAATGGAGAGGGGATCATACACTCTGAACGAATTATCAAAAGTTTCCGGGGTTAGGTCTACGGCCCCGAAACCGACCTCCAATTCACGAGCAACCATGTCTACATCCTCTCTGATGCGGATTCTGAAGTGACGAGATAACCGACCCCGGGGGAATCATGTCTAACACATTCACGACGGCAGAGGAGTTTAGGGAGAACTGGGCATCTGGAATCAATTTCCTGATGGAGGATGACTGTGTGCCCTTCTCGTTTGATTTTCCATCAACGGCGGATATCGTTTCTGCCCTCCAGGCAAATCCGAATATGAAAGCCATTTCTGGCACGATTTCCGATCATCTGGAAGTTCGGGACGCAGGCGATTACTACCGTAGTTTGTCCTTTGAGGAATTGCTGGAGACATCATTTCAACTGACTCATTTTAACATTGGTGAGTTCGACATTCCAGGCCAGATTCTGTACGGATTCGGAGAGACCGTGATGAGGCCGTGGGAATCCTTCCTGAGAGAAAACGGGTTCTCCTGGGATCGGTGCTACGCAATTATGCGGGTGTCGGGACCCGCTACAGTTACAGGATACCACGTGGATAGTTCGAACGTCCTGTTTTGGAACGTCCGGGGACTTAAGCACTTTCACGGACTTAGAAATCCTGAGGAGAAAGCACCATTGGATTGGGCTCTGCAGACTGATGTAAACCAGAAGGGACGCCCTGAAAACATAGGAAACGAGGATCTACTGACGATTGACACGGGTGATAGCCAGTTCATCTGGAACCACATCATGACCCCCCATTGGGTCGAAGCACC
>JABIQT010000040.1 GCA_018667995.1 Candidatus Latescibacterota bacterium | reverse complement strand
CCGTGAGGCCGGATATGATCGGTCGACATTTGATGGTCTCCTTTGACACGTGGATGGTACGGGAAGTGCGGGCTCCTGCAGTAAAATTCGCTACCTTACGAGTGTCAACCGAATTCGGGCTTTCGCTTGACACTCGCTGGCTGGCCGAATAGAATATCAATATCGAATTCATCCATAAAATTGAGGTCCAAAGGATGCCCGGAACAGTACGTTTTAACGGTCAAGATGCGATCCCAGGCCAAAAGTCCTTTCACTGGCTGAAGGTAACGACCAGGCTGGACGGATCGGATCTCAATATACCGATACATGTGGTTTCCGGTACCCAAGCTGGACCCGTTCTGGGGCTTTTCTCGACGCTGCACGGTGGAGAATGGCTTTCCATTGAGATGCTAAGGCGTGTCACGGAAGCACTCGACCCCACCTCCATGGCTGGTACCGTGATCGTAGTTCCTGTGGCCAACCCGGCCGCGTTTGGGCAACTGACCAGAATGACACCCGACGAATCTGATGCTCCGGACCTGAACAGGGTCTTCCCGGGCGACTACACGTGGACGTCAACGCTTCTGGCGCGAAAAATAACCGACGAAATATTGCCTCAGACAGATGCGCTTATGGACTTTCATCTGGGACTCTGGGGCGCCTCATTCGGTACGATCGTTTACGGCCGGGACTTTACGGATCCCGCTGTGTCAGAACGCTCGTTGTCCATGGCTCGGGCTTTCGGGCATCCATACATAGAGCGTGAGCAGTTGGTATCGAGATTTCCGGGACCTGGTTCCATGTTGGGGTATGCCGGTGAGGTAATGGGCATTCCAAGTGTGATTTCTGAGATCGGTGGTGCTGGTTTTTCTCCTGGGCTGGAGGAGTCGTGGATTGAGACGAATGTCAGTGGGATGTTCGGTGTGATGCAAGAACTGGGCATTGTCGAAGGTCCAGCTCCTTGCCTTGACAGGTATTTGATGATAGAGAAAACGCACCGGGTGAATCCGAGTGTCGGAGGATATCTTCACCCAGAACTCAGCGAAGACCGCCTCATGTCCGAGGTCCATGAAGGAGACCTACTCGGGCGGGTGATCAGTCCACACACCTTTGAGGAGTTAGAACGGCTTACCGCACCAGCAGATGGACGTCTATATCTTATATCGCGGCCTTACCCGGTAAATCCAGGGGATTGGGCTTTTGGGGTTGTGGACAACGCCTATGCGACCTGGGAGTCGTGATAGTGATGGTCCGCAGAATGGTGTGCCTAAAGGGGGCGCTTGTGTCGGGAACAGTGGGATTTCGCTTTGCAGTCATGCTTTGTACTGTTGCGGTATCGCTGGCATGTGCCAGTGGTGGAGACGACATAAATGATGGTGATACGCTCGTATTTGCCATCCATAATGAACCGGATAGGCTGGATCCTCCCAATCAGACGGATAATACCACGGAAGATGTGGTACGCCACATCTACAATAACCTCGTAGAGTTCGATGAGGATCTGAACCACATTCCAGGATTAGCGACCTCGTGGAGGGTGAGTGAAGATGGACTGACGTGGACTTTTGAGCTGCGAGAGGGTGTTTCGTTTCATGACGGTACGCCATTCAATGCAGAGGCGGTGAAGTATACCCTCGATAGGATGATGGACACGGAAAATCCGACCCGTCGTACCTCATTGTACGAACCGTTCATTGAGCGGGTCGAAGTGGTCGATGAGTACACCGTGGCCATGATCTCCGAGAAACCCTTCGGACCAATGTTGGGGCACATGGCCCATGCGGCTGGCGCTATTATCAGTCCGACAGCGCATCAGAAATTTGGAAAGGACTTCGGTCGGAATCCGGTAGGAACGGGGGCGTATCGCTTCGTATCATGGACCGCCGGCGACAGGGTTGTCCTGGAGCGGAACGAAACCTACTGGGGCAAAAGACCCGCGATCCGCCGCATCGAGTTCATGACGGTACCGGAGACATCCAGCAGAATGATTATGCTTGAGAACCGTGAGGCGCACGTGGCCCTCAACATCGAACCCAATGATGTAGAAACACTCAAGGCGCATCCGGAAGTAGAAGTCAGTAATCGGCCGGCAAACGGCTGGTACTATATAGGGATGAATAACCAGAAGGCCCCATATAGCGACATACGATTCCGTCAGGCATTGAACCACGCCGTGGATAAGGAAATGCTGGTCAGCGTGCTCTTGAAAGGCTACGGCCGTGTCTCAGATTCCCTGCTGGCGCCTGCCAACTGGGGTTACGAGCCTATCTTCTCGTATGCTTACGATCCAGAAAAGGCCAGAGCTCTGCTGAAAGAGGTGGATATACCGGAGGGATTCCGAGTGAAACTGTGGTGCCCATCCGGCAGATATACCGCGGTGGTACCGGTGTGTGAGGCCATTGCCGGGTATCTGAAGGATGTGGGACTGGACGTCGATTTCCAGACTTTTGAATGGGCAACATATATCGACATGATCAGCGATCCGCTTGAGGAGACTGAGCGTGAGCTTTTCTACATCGCACATGCTCCCTCCACAGGTGACGCTGATTGGGGCATACGTCCGATGTACTACTCAGAGGAATGGCCGCAGCCCGGCAAGCCTGGAAATAATCGATACTTCTATGCCAGCGAGAAGGCCGATGCGTTAATCGAGAAGGGCATGGTTACGGCAGATCAGGAAGTACGCAAGCAGGTTTATGCGGATCTACAAGGAACGCTGGTGGAAGACGCACCCGTGATCATGCTCTACGAGATCTACCAGATTATTGCCTACAGTCGTGGGTTGAAAGACCTCTCCATATCGCCTTTGGGGCTAGTATTTGCTCATGACGCCTATTGGAGTAAGGATTGACGGATATCGGCCGGTCCTGTATGCGTCGCTATTCGGTGATCATCTCTCAGTTAGTTGAGGATCGATGAACTATCTGCTTCGAAGACTGCTGCATATTCTACCTGTGCTCTTCGGGGTTACACTGATCACGTTTTCCCTATTGCACCTTATTCCGGGTGATCCGGCTCAGATTCTCGCCGGGGCAGACGCCTCGTCGAAGGATATCGAGGCCCTGCGACGATCTATGGGGCTTGACAAGCCGCTCACCGTCCAGTATTGGGATTACCTCGCTGGTTTACTCAGAGGAGACATGGGGACGTCCATGAGCACTGGCAGGCCGGTGCTGGATGAGCTCCTGGACCGATTTCCCAATACCTTTGTTCTGGCTATAGCCGGCGTGGGTGTCGCCGTTTTGTTGGGAATTCCGGTAGGTATCATAGCCGCCGTCAAATCAAAAACACTGATAGACCATGGTAGTATGATATTTGCGCTTCTAGGGATTTCTGCCCCTGCTTTCTGGCTCGGTTTCATGTTGATGATGATATTCTCCGTAGAACTGGGCTGGCTGCCCTCTGCGGGATATCGTACGCCCGCTCACCTCGTGTTGCCAGCCCTGACGCTGGGAACCGGGGCCATGGCTATAGTCGCACGCATGACGCGGTCCAGTCTTCTGGAAGTCCTGCGGCAGGATTATGTGAATACGGCCCGCGCAAAGGGCGTCCACGAATTCATCGT
>JABIQT010000041.1 GCA_018667995.1 Candidatus Latescibacterota bacterium | reverse complement strand
GCATCATGAAAGACCAGGAAGCAGGAATTGTAGGCCCGAATTCGATCCTGATGATATGTGGGAAATCCACGTGGACCCCCACGGAAATATCCTGACCTGCTGCGGGATTACCATTGGATGTGCGCACACAAAGCCGCTCATTGAGTGGATGGCGCACGGATTCCACACCGCCAACGATCTGGTGCGTATGGTCTACGATGACGGCCCTTATGCCTACCTTGATCTTGCGGAGTCTCACGGTTACAAACGACCGGAGGGCTACGCCCAGAAATGTCATCTGTGCTGGGAGGTGCGGAAGTTTCTCCGGCCACTGTATCCGGAGACATTCGGCCCGCAGGAGATTTATGAACCGGTGTGACCGGCACCACCACCCGCACAGGGGAAGACTTTCAACGTGGTGTCACAGTCTACGGAATCGACCGATGATCACCCTGACAGCAATGAGATCTTTCAAGGAGTAAATAGACTTGTCCAGACTGGGAAATCCATTTGCCGAGTGGAGTAGAGATTTCAAGATTCTCGCTCTGGCCACCGCCGGAGTGGGCGTTTTCTTTGGTGTTCAGCTGACTCTATTCAATAACTACATCGTTGATCAGTTTGGAATTGAGCCGTACGAGCTGGGTATCCTGGAAGGCTTACGGGAAGTACCTGGACTTCTGAACGTCCTGATGATCTTGCTGCTGATTCGTGGACCACTGCCGGTGATGGGGGGATTGATGCTGGTCATCATGGGATTGGGTCTGATGGCCTACGGAGGGGTCACGAGTGTTTTTGCACTTGCGGTGTGTTCGTTTATCTGGAGTATCGGGTTCCATGGGTGGGTGCCTCTCGGACAGTCCATGGCACTTCGTTTGTCCCCGCCCGGCAACAAAGGTAAATGGCTGGGACAGCTGCGGAGCGTCGAGAGCCTCGCGTGGTTGGCAGCCATCGGGGGCTGCATGCTCGCTCTGAAAGTCGTGAACTACCAGGGACTGTTTGTGGCAGCAGGCGCTATCACCGTTCTGGGTGGCATGGCCCTATTCCTGGTGAAACGAGAGCCTGCACTGCCCCGCGAGAAGGGGTTTGTATTCAAACGCGAGTATGGTGTGTATTATGCGCTGAATTTCCTTCAAGGCTGTCGAAAACAGATGTTCATCACCTTCGCAATTTTCGCCCTGGTAAAGGTCCACGGAATGCCCGTGGAGACCACCATGGTCCTTGTGCTGATCAACCAGGTTCTGGTGACCTTAACAGCTCCTGCAATGGGACGGTTGGTGGACTACTATGGAGAGCGCTTCATGCTCAGCGCCAGCTACATAGGTCTTGCGCTGGTATTCTTTGGATATGCTGTGATCCAGGACAGGACCACCCTGTACGTACTCTACTGCGTGGACAATCTCATCTTCTTCGGCGGGATAGCGCTCACGACTTATGTCCACAGGATCTCCTCGGAGGAAGACCTCCAACCGACACTTTCCATGGGCGTGACCATGAATCACATCGCCGCGGTGATTGCCCCGCTGGTGGGCGGTGTGGCCTGGTACTATCTAGGCTACCAGATCATATTCTACGCTGGATCCGCCCTCGCTATCGTATCTCTACTGGTTAGTCAGAAGGTAGAGCCACGCGCCTCCGAGACTCAGGAAGTGCCGGTATCAGACGACATCAAAGTGGAAGCATGAGCAACGGAGGAGGATACTTCAGCGGCAGATGTATTGAACACCAGACTCCGAATCACTGACCGCTCACATATCGTTCTCTCGAAGCATGGCATGAAGCAGCAGGCATGATTCTCCTAGTTCTTACTGCAGGATTGAGAGTAAGCTTACCCTAAAATCACAGGCCCATGAGGAGACACAGAGATGACCTCCCGAGAACGCGCCAGAAAAATCCTGAACTTTGAAGAAGCAGACCGACCAGCTATAGACCTCGGCGCCACGAGAATGACTGGAATGTCTGCCTGGACCTACAATTCCCTCAAACGAGCCCTGGGCATCGAAGGCGGCGTCACAAGGGTTTTCGATCTGTTCCAGATGATAACCGAGGTAGAAGACTCCGTACTCGATGCACTCGACTGTGATTTCGCAATGGTCCCAGACCCGCAAATGTCCTATGGTCTGACCCGAAACGATTGGAAGGACTTCACTTTCTGGGACGGTCAGACCTTTCAGGTACCTATGGACTTCCACCCGCGTGTGACGGACGATGGTAGTCTCCTGGTGGGAGACGGGCCAGGCTGGTCGGAACCGGTGGCGCGTATGCCTCATGGTGGGCGCTATTTCGATGCCATCAATGTTGCCAATATGACCAAAGACATTGAAGTGCCTCATCTGGACGAAAAGGACTGGGACATCCCCGGCCCAATCGAGAAGGACTACCTGGAACAGGCCTATACAAGAATCCGGACGCAGTACGAATCTACCGACCGGGAACTGGTCGTGACACCTCCGTTCAGTCTCTCATCCGGCTATGGAGGCATGTTTCCCTGGGGAATGAAGATGGCTCTTGAGGCAGATCACTGTAGCGCGTATATGATGGCTCATGCGGAGGCAACAGCCAATCGGGCTCGACAGTATCTCAGGAAAGTGGGCCAGTACGTGGGGGTCGTTGTCCTGAGCGGCGCCGACTATGGTACACAGGACCGGGAAGCGTTCCGTCCTGCACTGTTCGAGGAGTGTATGGCCCCTGCGTGGAAAGTTGTTTGCGACGCCGTACACGAGTTTCCCGGCGTCAAAGTCTGGATCCACAGCTGCGGCTC
>JABIQT010000323.1 GCA_018667995.1 Candidatus Latescibacterota bacterium | reverse complement strand
CCTCGACCGCGAATTGCCCAAGCCATACGATTCCGTAATACCATTGTAACTTTGTTTGAGACGCCTGGACCTCACGTACAGACACGATCAGTTGCTGGGACTGAATGCTGGTAGGGTACGCCCTGGCGAGGGACTCAGGTCCAATAAGTACTTCAAGTCCAACCGGTTACGAATCGAGCAACCAGCCTCTCTGAACCGCCGCGTCGACCTGTTTTTCAATCCAGATGTACAGTTCGGGCATGACCTCCTTCACTGTTTGGTTAACAGCCAGGACCTGACTCCGGCGGATTCCTTGCTCCTGCCAGGACTTCCCTTGGCTTTCCACATTTAGAATCAGTGGTAATATGCGATCAGCTACCTTCAGGAGCCTACTTTCGTGAGTAACCTGCCCTTCGTACTCGAGCCACAGCTCGCGAAACTCATCCATAAGTTCAGGGCACATGTCCCGAATTCGATTCATGCAGGCAGACTCTTGACCAGATTTCTCCGACCGGTCAGAGGCGTATATGGAGGTGTCCCCATAGTCAATTTCGCATATGTCATGGACCAGCGCCATTTTCAATAGTTTGAGCATGTCGACCTCATGGCCACAGACCTGGCTCAGCAACATAAGGGCAGTTGCGGTATGCCAGGAGTGCTCCGCAGAATTCTCCCGGCGTAGACCACCCAGAACCAGAGATTGGCGTGAAACCCCTTTTAGTTTATCGAGTTCGAGCATCACTGAGATAAGTCGTGGGATTTCTATAGCGGTCGGCAACGGTATGTACTCCCATGTTCAGATCTTGGCCTCTATCGCGGGCCGCGTATTATGGATGTGTGTTCCTATTGCAGTAAAATATACGGCCTCATATAATGAATGGTAGTGCAAGTTGGAATATCTGCATGGCCATATCCGCTGGTGGACCACGACCAAGGAGAGCCTGGCCATAGTGTATGCAAACATGCGTTGAAAACGAGAATCGCTCTGCCGGTCTTTTGAAACAGGAGGACACAATGGATTCAGTGGGTAGTATCAATCACGTGTTTCATCGGAGTAAGAAGATCTCATGGCCGCGAATCTCTCATGGTAAGGGCTGTTGCCTGTTCGATACAGATGGAAACGAGTATCTGGACGCGTGTGCCGGGGTACACGTGGTGAGTATAGGGCACGGTGTGGAGGAGATTGTGCAGGCCATGGCCGATCAAGCACGAAAAGTGTGTTTTGCCTATGGGCAATTCATCAGTCAGTCACAGATTGATCTGGCTGAGAAGATTGCCGCGATGTCGCCGGGAGCCCTGAATCGGGTTTTCTTTGTATCCGGCGGTTCAGAAGCGACTGAATCTGCCATGAAGATCGCTCGCAAATACCATGTTGAGACGGGGAATCCGTCGAAATATCAGATTATATCGAGATGGCAGAGCTGGCACGGAAACACGGTAGGGGCTCTATCCATGTCGGGCAGGAGCGCCTGGCGTAAGGACTATACGCCATATCTGCTGGACTTCCCGCACATATCTCCACACAGTACCGATGAGCTGGAGCGTGTTATCAAACAGGTCGGTGCCGAATATATCTCTGCCTTCATCGCCGAGCCCATCTTCGGTACGTCGTGTGCAGCACTAGCGCCACCCGACGACTATTTTCCCAAAGTTCGGGAGATCTGCGATCGGTACAATATCCTCCTCATCATTGATGAGGTCGTCACTGGATTTGGCAGGACTGGCGTGAATTTCGGTATCGACCATTGGGATGTAGTGCCGGACATTATGGCCACCGGCAAGGGGCTCAGCAGCGGGTATACCCCTATCGCTGCCACCGTGGCCACGGACGACATCTATGATGCGATCTTTGAGAGTTCGCCGGCCTTTGTGCATGGTCACACGTACGGTGGCAATCCTCTGTCGTGCGCTACGGCGCTCGCGGTACAGCAGTATATTGAAAAGCACGATCTTATATCTCGCTGTGCCGCGATGGGTGATCTACTATTGCAGAGCCTTGAGGCACTACGCGAATTGCCCATGGTAAGTGCCGTGCGGGGTAAAGGACTTCTGAGCGGAATCGATCTCTCGCATGGTAAGGAGGCCGACTCTCCATTTGATCCAGCTCTGGGTGTCACGGCTCGAGTCGTGAATCGAGCCTTTGATGGGGGCGTTCTTGTCATGCCCGGAGCACCTGGTCCCATCGATGGTGTGAATGGCGATCACATTGCTATCAGTCCGCCGTTCACCGTCACCGAAACTGAAATCTCAAGAATCGTCCATGTGCTCAAGAATGCAATAATTTCCGTCGCGGAGGAAATAGGTGAATGAACATTGTGTCAGCATACGTGTGATATTGAACCCGGTGGAATGAGGGTCTTTTGGAGCAAAATAGGTCTCTACGGTACTTCGGCAGCCATTCTTGGTGCCATGCTTGCCGTATCGTGATACGCTCAGGGAATAAGGGGAGTCAATAAAAGTGCCAGCTTCAGACAGAGAGGATCAGCGACCGCTTCCAGAGATTGATATAGGAGCTTTCCTGACAGATGAGGGAACGGTTGGCGCACAGGAATGCGTCGAGAAACTGCGTGGGGCCTGCCACGGTCCCGGATTCTGCTACCTGGTAAATCATGGAATAGACGGGGATCTTGAGGCGCAAGTGCTGAATACTACGCGCAGGTTTTTCGATTTGCCAGAATCAGACCGGCTCGCCATCCGGAATACAAAGAGTGCCCAGTTTCGGGGATACACCCGTCTGGGCATGGAGCGCACAAACAATGTGAGAGATTGGCGCGACCAAATCGATTTTGGTCCGGAGCGCGATGTGGTGCCGGTGGGGCCGGATGATCCTCTCTGGCTGAGACTTCACGGGCCGAATCAATGGCCGCCCGCTCTTCCGGATATGCAGGACGGTATGCTGCTGTGGATGGACCAGATGTCGAAATTGGGTACCCGTGTACTCCGAGCTCTGGCGCTTGGCTTGGGTCAGCAAAAGAACTACTTCGACTATCTGACCGGCCAGGATCCCGAATTCTTGTTGAAGGTCATTCGATATCCCCACGTACCTGGCGAGAGCGGACAAGGGGTCGGTCTTCATCAGGATTCAGGGCTATTGACGTTCATCCTACAGGATGGAGTTTCAGGACTCGAAGTTGGAATCGGAAATGATACCGTCAAGGTGGAACCCAGATCGGGCTCCATGATCATGAATCTTGGAGAGATGTTGCAGATTGCCACTGGAGGGTATCTACGTGCCACCAAGCATCGAGTTGTCATGCCGCCGGAAGGTTCGGAGCGGATATCGCTGGCCTACTTTGTAAATCCTGCTCTGGAAGCAAGCGTGGTTCCTGTACCGTTGCCGATTGAGTTGGCTCTGGATGCTGTTGGCGGGGAGAATACTGATCCGGACGATCCCGTGTTTTCGGTCTATGGCGCCAATAAACTGAAATTTCGCGCCCGGTCTCATCCGGATGTGGCGGCGATCCACTATCCCGAACTGGTGGATCTAAATGGGCAGGGCATTGAAAGGTAGGTTACTACGGGAGGATACTGCTATCCGGCATTATCAATCTGTAACAGGCCAGGATCTGGAGCGGCGACGTTGGCCTGGTTTACTTTCGAGTCCTTGCTCAGCACCTCATTCATGCTGCCAGAACGAAATCCCTCAAGATCCATTGCTATGTAGGAATATCCCAATTCCTTGAGGCGATCGACGATTTCGTCTCGGTGCTGCAGCACAACGGACATATCGGTGGGCTCCGCCTCAATTCGGGCGATTGCGCCGTGGTGTCTGACGCGGAATTGTTTGATTCCGAAGGAGCGGACGAACGCCTCGGCCTGTCCCACCTGGCTCAGTCCCTCTACTGTAATCTCAGTGCCGTAGGGGAAGCGCGACGACAGACAAGCCAGAGAGGGTTTATCGGATGTCGGCAGGTCCAGATGAACCGAGAGCATCCGTACTTCTTCCTTCGACAGATTTGCATCCATAAGTGGGCTTCGTACTCCGTGTTCACGGATGGCTACTCTCCCTGGACGGAAGTCCGAAGCGTCATCCACGATACTGCCTTCGCAGATGACCTCAAGTTGTTCTTCTACGGCAACCTGTTTCAGCTTGGTATATAATCCGTCTCTACAGAAATAACATCGACGCGGGCTATTGGCCATATAATCTGCATTGTAGATCTCTTCGGTGTCAACGAAACGATGCCGGACGCCGATCCATTGAGACAGAATTTCGGCATCGTTCTTCTCCTCCATAGCGAGGGACTCGGATACGCCCGTAACGCCCATGGCTTGGTCGCCCAGAACATCAAAGGCAACTTTCAGCAGTAGGGTGCTGTCCACGCCGGCAGAGAATGCGACGAGCGTACTTCCCATGCTGCGGAGATTCTGCTTCAGGTTTTCGTATTTGTGATTTAATGGACTGTCCAGATCGACACTCACAATTCTATCTCTCTTGTTAGGCTTTCTGATCCGTGTTGTTGAACAGCTCAAAACATCTTGTTCTCTACCTCGTAATACTCATGTATGGAGTCCAGGAGCGCTGGATGGGGATTTGCCTGAAAGCGCTTGGATCGAATCATGCCGTAAGCGTCCTCCAGGGAAAAGCCCTGAACTTCATGAAGGTAACACATGACAATGGTGACCGATCTGGAAATGCCGGCCAGGCAGTGTACCAGCACGCGGCGTTCCTCTGCCGCGTTTCTCAACCAGTTTACGGCAAGCCGGATATATTCTTGCTTCATCGGGACCCGGTCTTCCAGAGGAATCTTCAGCCGCAAAATACTCGGTGGAAGGGAGTAACTAACCTCACGGGCAAGGTCCAATACGGCTGTTATGTCATTTGCCTGTAATACCTGAAGATTTATGGCGTCTTCATAGCTTCCGACCGCTATCTGGTCGATGATGAAATCCATAGGGAGCCCCAAGGTTGAATCGACTATCTATTCAAAATGAATATGCGTCCCACATCGTTTCCCCACAGGGCATTGTGTGCTACGCTCGATGTCAATTATAAGGGTGGATCGATACTCATTTTTGCCAGGGATTCTGCAACCGCCGTGAATCATTGTTCTTGTGCATAAGCGTTGATTTTATCGCTGCTTATAGGGCTTCATACGGCGGTGTTTTTCCTTGACAAAACCCCCCGGAAACCTCATATAGGAGCCCGGAAAGAGTCAGCACAAAATACATCAGAAGGACATCTGACACAATGCATTTCTTCCGGTCCTCGGGATCTTTTGAATCCCGATTCGGGCCGTATATATGGAGCTGAGAATTACATGGCAGAGCAAGACACCGAAACGGGCAAGGACAAGGAATCTAAACCAGCAGTAACCCGTATATATAGTGGCATTCAGCCCACGGGTGAGATTCACATAGGCAATTATCTGGGAGCTCTCAGCAACTGGGTTCGCTTGATACCCCAATACGATTGCATCTACTGTGTGGTGGATTATCATGCCATTACTATTGAATACGATCCGGCAGAAATGCCACACGCCATTCTCGACACGGCTCTCATGGGAATGGCGTGCGGACTGGATCCAGAGAAATGCACCCTCTTTGTGCAATCCGATGTTCCCGAAACTACTGAGCTGGCTTGGGTGTTCAATACGGTGACTTCTATGGGGGCCTTGGAGCGAATGACGCAATTCAAGGACAAATCCTCGCAGCACCAGCAGAATATCAATGCAGGATTGTTCACTTATCCGGTGCTCCAGGCCGCTGACGTCCTTGGGCCCAAAGCCAATGGTGTGCCTGTAGGAGACGACCAGTCTCAGCACCTTGAGTTGACCCGCGAGATTGCCCGCAGATTCAACCATCAATACGGCGATACTTTTCCAGAGGCCCGCACGCTCTACAGTCCGGCGCCGCGGATTATGGGGTTGGACGGTCAGCACAAGATGAGTAAGAGTCGCGGCAACGATATCTCCATGAAAGACGAGCCCGACGCCATTCGCAAAAAACTCTCCACCGCGTTTACAGATCCCGATCGTAAGCGCAGGACTGATCCAGGTAATCCGGATGTATGCAACATCTTTTCCCTGCATAATTCCTTCTCTCCAGAGGACCAGATTGAAATGATCAACACGGAATGTCGAAGCGCGGGGATTGGCTGTGTAGACTGCAAGAAGATGCTGGCTGAGAATATGATTGCCGAGATAGAACCAATTCAGTCCCGATATCATGATCTTGTTGTGCATCCCGATGAGGCAAGGGACGCCCTGAAATCTGGCGCGAGCAGAATAAAGTCCATGGTCATCGAAACACTGGATGAAGTCAGGTCTCGCTTAGGATTGCGCACTACAGTGTAGCGTTCAAAGTCTACCATGGAACCCCCTTCCCCAGAGAGGCGTTCCTTACCTACGCTGTCAAACTCATTTAAAACAACACCAGATCGCATGCATGGCTACAGAATTCTCTCCCATATCCCGTATGGTCGCCCGCACGAGCGACTTTCAGAAGCGGACCTCGCGCTATATCTGGGTTGCCTTCATCGTTACTGTCGCCGTGCATCTTGCCGGTGGCGCCTGGATGCTTTTTTCAGGTTTCCTGGAACGGCCGGCTCCCGGTGAAATGGTGCGTATTGTTCCCTATGAAAAGCTGCCTCAGCGAGAAGAACAGGTTCTCAATGTAATGAATCAGCCGAGAGAATTAGTTGATGTTCCCGATCGTCTTGCTACCCCTGATCGCCCAGAAGAAGATACCCCTCGTATAGCGGATAAGAACGCCCTATCGAAAAATCCTGAAATCGCAGAAAACCTGCCTGAAGATGATCCCTTTTCCAAGGGGCTTCAGCGGGACATCGTAGTCATGGACGATGCCGGACCCCTTGCGCAGCACTCAGATCCTTCAGGAGGAACACGTGTTTTGACTCCACGAGTCGGTGGTATCAAGAGTTTTCGACAGTCTGACGAAATACCCATGTGGAATCCCGACATGATCCTACGAGAGCAGTACCAGGATGGCCGAACTCAAGAAGAAAAGGAAATGGAACCGGCGGAACCCATGGATCTGGTCGATAGAGCCATGGTGGTCGTGCCATTAGATGATCAGGACCGCCGGCCTAATCGAGGCAGGCCAACCTATGAACGACACAAGTCCTTCGGGCTCACAGCCGGTCCAGGGAGACTCAATCCGACGTATGACAGTCAGTTTTCCCTTTCGAAGGACTTTGGCGATTTCTCCTTCAGCACCGTGGCTTGGGATTACGCACCCTACTTGTATGAACTCAGGGAAGCGATCCGCAGGCACTGGTATCCGCCTCCCGCATTTCGAATGGGTCTGTTGAGCGGCCGCGTGAAGGTCAACCTCAAGATCTTCCCGGACGGTCACATTGAGGATTTTCAATTTCTATCGCGACGTGAGCAATATGATGAGGGGTACGAATCGCTCAAAAGATCGAGCCAGAACGCGATACTGGCCTCACTTCCCCTCAGGCCATTACCCTATGATTTTCCAGATCCCTTCCTCGAAATCACAGGTACTTTCTATTACCAGATCATCGGCAAGGACGAATAGACCGTCAGTCGGTCGGCACGCTGAAGACGAAAGGCCGATCAAAACCGACGGTCAATGGGGGACGCATGCGACATCCAATTCTGCTGGACATCATTAAAGCACGAAAAGTGCTGGCCGGCTTTCTGCAGCCGACACCTATGCATCGTTCACCCGGATTCAGTAAACTCCTCGATGTTGATATGCTCATCAAGTACGAGAACCACCAACCCATTGGTTCCTTCAAGATCCGTGGTGGAATCTACACTATGACCTTGCTGACCGATGACCAGCGGAGGCACGGTGTAGTGACAGCCTCAACGGGCAACCACGGACAGGGAATTGCCTATGGTGGCCGAGCATTGGATATACCGGTGACGGTGGTCGTTCCACATGGCACGCCGGAAGTAAAGAGCCGTGCCATACAACTCCTTGGCGCCCAGCTTCACGTGCATGGCGATACCATCTCAGATGGGTTCGAACATGCAGCCAAGATGGCGCGTGAGGATGGGCTGAGATATATAGAGGATGGCGAGGATTTTGGTTTGATGGCCGGCGCGGGTACAATCGGTCTCGAAATAATGGAAGCAGCCCCGGATCTGGACATAGTGGTGGTACCTGTTGGCGGCGGAAACCTCATAGCAGGAATGAGCGTTGCCATCAAGGCCATCAACCCCTCCGTGAAGATTATTGGCGTTCAGGCAGAGCAGGCACCTTCCGTTCTTCTATCGTGGAAACAGGGCAGCCGCGTGACTACAGAGACCAGCAAAACGTTTGCTGGTGGGCTTGCCACCACCTTTCCCGGCGGTCTTGCATTTGACGTCCTTAAAGACAAAGTGGATGATATGCATCTGGTTACGGAGCGTGAGATGATGTCCGCCATATCCGTCGTCTTCGAGCAGACCGGTTATGTGGCTGAGGGTGCGGCTGCCGCGGTATTCGCAATGTGTCTAAAGGAGTCTCAAAACTGGCAGGGGCTTCGAGTGGCCGCTCTGTTTTCCGGTGGCAATCTGGGTTCAGAATCGCTGCGGCAGATTATGGGATAGATTTCGATATCTTGCTCTCACCTGTTGATGTTCGAATACCCTTATTTGCTTGACCTCTCCGGGTATGCCAGACATATTTCAAAACACCTCAAAACAAACGAAACTATCCTGGAGAATCCCCATGAAACTGGTATCATTTCTCTCTCCCGATGGCGATGCACGTGCGGGCGTCTGTATCGGTGACAGCGTCTGTGATGTATCGGCGCTGGCGGCGGCAGTAGGCGTTGATCTTCCCTCCGATATGACGGAACTGCTTATCGTCGATGAGGGGCTGGAAATCACGAACAATATCGTAGCTCGAGTAGGCGATTTTCCGAGTCTTAGTTTCGACCAGGTTACCTTGTTGGCGGCGGTACCGTTTCCAGGAAAGGTCCTTGCTCTGGCGGGGAACTATCAGGCGCACATTCAGGAAGGCGGAGGAACCGCGGTTGATAAGACAGGTATTACACCCCGCGTATTCATGAAACCGGGGACCTCGATCATCGGGACAAACGAGCCAATCCTGTTGCCTCAGTGGTCCGAGACTGTGGATTACGAGCTGGAGTTGACAATTGTGATTGGCCAGGAGTGCAAAAACGTGGACGTCGATGACGCTACGGAATGCATCGCCGGATATGTGGTGTCGAACGATGTGTCGGCTCGCTCTCTCACAATCGCAGAGGGACGTTCCGAACGTCCCATGGATGAATTCTTCGATTGGTTGAACGGAAAATGGTTCGATTCATTCGGCGCCATTGGTCCGAATCTTGTAACCAGGGACGAGATATCAGATCCGCACAACCTGAAGATGAGCCTTACTGTCAATGGTGAGAAGCGACAGGAGGGCAATACGGGGCAGATGATCTTCAACTGTTTCGAAATAGTATCTTTCTGTTCCCATCTTGTCACGTTAGAACCCGGTGACCTTATCATGACGGGAACACCGTCTGGCGTAGGCCAGACTTCGGGTACGTACCTGAAATCCGGCGATGAGATTGAGGCAGAAATAGAACATCTCGGAGTGTTGCGTAACGTGGTGGAGGAAGAGGATTGATTGCCGGATACACAGAACATCGGTTCAATCCCTATTATGCCAATGATTACCTCACCTGATCTCTGCATTGTAAAACTCAGTCAAGGAGAACGCATTCCCGAGTCGCTGGCGACTTTGTTGGATCCGGCCGATATGGGATCCCTACACGAATACGTCTTGCCGGCCGGGACGGAAGTGGAACTCCACTACCATGATTTTGACGAATACTGGTTGTTCCGCGAAGGGACGCCATCGATAACACTGAACCTGCCTGACGGTGCTTCAAAGACATATCAACTCAACCCCGGGGACCTGGTGGCAACGCTGCGTGGTGTGGCACACACACTACATGCCGACCACGTTCTTCGCTATTACCAGTGGAATGGTGAAATACGTCCTGGCACTCGCTCGGGGCACTTGCTGCGATGACGTGGTCAAGGGATCCATCGCAATACTCCAGGAGGATTTTGTGAAACGATATAAGCTAATAGTGCCCTGTATACTGGCTCTATACCTCATTCCCTCTCACACGATGGCACAGGACGAACCCATTATGGGCTTTTGGCCCAATGAGTTAGCCCGGCAGCAGTCATGGGAAGAATCATTTCGTGCCCTGCCACAACCGGATTCCCTTCGGGCCTATATGCGGTGGATCACGGAAGAGCCCCACCACGCAGGTGGCCCAGGTAGCAAGAAGGTGGCCGATTACGTGCTCAATAAGTTTCGGTCCTGGGGATTGGATGCCTCCATAGAGACATTTGAAGCATTGATGCCTGTTCCTACGGAGCGTCGCCTGGAAATGTTGGAACCTACGGCCTTCGTAGCTGGCCTGAAGGAACCGGCGGTGTCATGGGACAAGGATTCCTCCGATGAGGGACAACTGCCGGGGTACAATGCCTACTCAGCGGATGGAGACGTAACGGGGCAATTGGTCTACGTCAACTACGGCGTACCGGAGGACTACGAGGCGCTGGAGAAATTGGGGATTGATGTCGCGGGAAAGATCGTCATCGTGCGGTACGGTCGCAGCTGGCGTGGCATCAAACCGCGTCTGGCGGCTGATCGAGGTGCCATCGGATGTCTGATTTACTCAGATCCTGAGGATGACGGATACGTGCCAGGCGACATTCTGCCAGATGGTCCCTACCGACCATGGAATGGTATACAGCGCGGCAGCACTATGGACATGCCCACTTATCCAGGTGATCCCCTGTCTCCCGGATGGGCATCCGAAGCTGGCGGCAGGAAACTGGACATGGCCGATGCTGAAACTCTGGTTAAGATACCGGTAATGCCCATATCCTACAGTGACGCGCTACCTCTACTTGAAAACCTGGGCGGCCCTGTGGCCCCGTCTGATTGGCGTGGTGGTCTGCCCATGACCTATCACGTGGGACCGGGCCCCTCCAAAATCCGGCTTACCTTGAAATTTGACTGGGCCATCAGCCCCGTTTACAACGTGATCGCTCGAATAGAAGGAAGCACATTTCCCGACGAATGGGTCATTTATGGAAATCACCATGACGCGTGGGTCAATGGTGCCTCGGATCCCACGAGCGGAAATGTCGCACTCATGGAGGTAGGTCGTGCCTTCGGTGCCCTACTCAAAGAGGGATGGCGGCCAAAGAGAACCATAGTCCTTACCTCTTGGGATGCTGAGGAGTGGGGTCTGATCGGTTCCACAGAGTGGGCGGAAAAACACCAGGTGGAATTACGAGAAAAAGCCGTGGCATACATCAACACGGACAGCAACGGCAAGGGATGGCTAAACGCAGGGGGATCCCATTCATTAGAGCGATTTGTGACAGAAGTCGCTCGTGATGTAACGGATCCTAAAACCGGTGATAGTGTGCTCGATGCTGCAAAGAAACGCAGACAGTCGCAAGCGGGCAGTGAGGAGAAGAAAACCGAGATAGCCGAGCGATCCACGCTGGCGATCGGCGCATTGGGTTCTGGATCCGACTATACGGTATTCATCGATTTTCTCACCATAGCCAGCCTGAACATGGGATATGGAGGTGCCAGTCCGGGGGGCGTGTATCATTCCGCCTATGATTCATTTGATTGGTATACGAAGTACAGCGATACCACATTTGAGTACGGTCGTGCGCTGTCGCAGACAACCGGTACCGCTGTGATGCGTCTCGCTAGCGCATCCGTCTTGCCCTTCTCCTTCTCAGAATCAGTGTCGACCATAGGCGGTTACGTGGACGAGATTGAAGTGGTCCACAAGGGTATCGCCGATGCCCCGGCATTGGATTTTGCGGCGCTGAGGTCCGCAGTAGATTCATATGGGGCAGCGGCTTCCAGGTACGAGTCCGCCATGAACTCCGCGGGTATGAAGTCTCCCGGGCCGTCCGCCATGCTCGCCAGAGTGAACCAACTTCTCTATAAGACGGAGAGATCTTTTGGCTATGAGGAAGGTCTTCCCAAGCGTCCCTGGTACAAACATCAGATATACGCACCGGGGTTGGATACGGGATACGGTGTAAAGACCATTCCAGGGGTACGCGAGGGCATTGAACGAAACAACTGGGACGAATCTCGCACCATGATGAATGTGGTGACGGGTGCACTGACGCAGGTTGCGGAGCAGGTTAACAGCGCTGCAATCATACTCGAAAGCTGGTAGCAGAATCTGCTGCGAGAACTGCTGATATATTGGCCGTCGAGGAACCGGAAGACTAGATGAATCTACTCGTACTTGGTGGGACGGTCTTTCTTGGCAGATATGTCGTGTTG
The DNA here is from genome assembly GCA_018667995.1 of Candidatus Latescibacterota bacterium. GTDB lineage: Bacteria > JAAXHH01 > JAAXHH01 > JAAXHH01 > JABIQT01 > JABIQT01. Next base: position 16,546 of record JABIQT010000323.1, on the reverse strand, counting down.
GCCGCAGAGAGCGCCGGGCATAACGTCACTATGTTTAATCGGGGGCAAACTGCTCCGGATCTTTTTCCTCATATCGAGCGTCTTCACGGCGATCGCGATGGCGATCTCGACGCACTTCTGGGACGGAGTTGGGATGCTGTAATCGATACGTCCAGTTACCTGCCTCGTGTGGTGCGGCAGTCTGCCGAAGTGTTGAGAGATGTGGTCGGACATTACACATTCATATCGAGTATTTCCACATATGCTTCATTTACCGGATCTGGGATCAATGAGGAAGAACCAGTCGGGTCTCTGGAAGACGATACTGTGGAGGAAATCTCGGGAGATACGTATGGCCCGCTCAAGGCTCTTTGTGAATCGACGCTTCGATCCGTGTTTCCCGATCGGTTGCTGGTCATCCGTCCTGGCCTGATCGTAGGACCGCACGACCCCACGGATCGTTTTGCTTACTGGCCTCATCGTATCGACAGAGGGGGGCAGGTCATAGTCCCCGGACGCTCGGATGCGCCCCTACAGTTTATCGACGTTCGCGATGTTGCCGAATGGATCGTCGCTATGGTAGCACAGGACGTCAAGGGAGTCTATAATGCAACGGGGCCGCAGAATCCATTGCAGATGGGTGAATTTATAGAGACGTGTCGGGCGGCGTGTTCAAACGATGCGGAATTGATCTGGATGGACGACGACTATCTGGCAGCACATGAAGTAGCCCCCTTTGTTGAACTTCCTCTCTGGCTGCCTACCTCTGCAGATCATCGTGGTTTTTTCGATATCGACTGCTCACTGGCAATCCGGGATGGTTTGACATTCAGGCCGCTGCTCGATACCGTCGAGGCTACCTTGGAATGGGATCGCGAGCGCCCCCACCATACCACATTCAAAAGCACCCTGTCCACCACGAAGGAAAAGGCACTGGTGGATGCCTGGAAAGGCTGACGCGCATGTTCCGCCAGGATTTTATCATGCGTATGATCCGTAGTTTTATCAACGCCATGGTACTGTTAGTGCGCCTCAAGAAAGAACGCCGTCCGGATGAGGCCCGCGCCTTGATCCATCAGACGTGGGAGGATCTCTTTGGGCTTCCTGCTGAGACCATCGACTCTCTGTCCGAGCAGACGCTTATGGCCATGGTCAAGAATAAGACCGTGCTCAATGTGGACACTTGCGTGATGGTGGCGAGGCTTTACAAAGAGACAGGCGACATCGCAGCATTGGATGATCGGCCCGACGAGAGCTACAGGAACCTCATAAAATCGTTGAATGTATATCTCGATATCGCTCTGGATCCCTCAGTAACGGAAGAGACATTCCATCTTCAGAGCGAGGGGATGCAGGATGAGGTCGATGGCCTGATAAATCCCCATCGCGACGTCGAGGAACTAGCGCGCCAGCTGGCATCTTTCATTCTTCCGGTACCGACCCGCAGGCTTCTCTTCAAATACTACGAGAAATATGGCTTCTTTGGAAGAGCCGAAGATCTGCTGTTCGATCTCCTCGAACACGACCGGTCTGACCTTCAGACGATCAGTGACGGCCATCATTTTTACAGACGTCTGCTCCGCAAAGAGGACGTAGAACTGACGGCAGGAAATCTGCCGCGTGCTGAGGTCGAAGATGGACTGCGTTGCCTGCCGGGCATTTAACTGCCTAATGCTACCCGGTTCACTTGGCGCCACGGTCCTTCAGAGCTCTCACAATCTCTGTATGGCCGCGCCTTTCGGCCCGCACCAGCGGCTTGGACCATTGGGCACCTGACTTGTTTGGATTTGCACCTTTTTCCAGTAGATACTCAACAAATCCCCTATTACCTCTATATGCTGCAATCCCCAATGGCGTAGTCTGGTCCGCCTCGTCTATGGCATCAATGTTCGCTCCAAATTCCAACAATAGATCGGCAGTGGCCAGCGCATTTGAATCGGATGCTTGTTTGTTTGCGAGGTCATGAAGTGGCGTTCTGCGCTGCCAATCCGGCAAATTTGCGTTCAGTCCACGTTCAAGAAGCGTTCGTGTCATAGGTCCCGGACTGAAGAGGTATCCCTTGCATTCCGTCAACACCTCGGGCATTGGAAAATCCCGTTTTATCAGCATGTTAAAGATTGCTTCATGGGCTTCTGTGGGTTCGTCCTTGTTCTTTCGGCGGTTGTATCCGCTGACTGCGGCGGTATACGGTGTTGTCAGGTATTCAGCGGTCTCCCGGGAGAATGGGTTGTCGACGAAAGAGAGGATTACTGCCACCGTTTCAAGGTTCCCCTGTTGTATGTATCCCCAGGCGCCTGGAGGCTGGCCGCCGTACGCATACATCAGTCCACGCATGGTATCCGATACGGCCCTTCCCGTTGGCGTGCCTGAGGAGTCTACATAGGTATTGGGATCGGCTCCAGCCTCCAGAAGTACCTTGGCTATATCGATATCGTCGTTTACAGATGCCCACATCAAAGCATCGCCCTTGGGGTGCCATCGCCCTTCTCGAAGGTTGGGGTCCGCACCGTGATCAAGCAGCAGGCGGACCATCTTGCCATCCTTTACCTGAACTGCTGTGGACAGAGGTCTCTTCTCGAGTGTATCACCGTCGTTGACCAGGTTTCTATCTTGAGCCAGGAATATCTTCACGGAAGCAACGTCACCTCGTGCGACTGCAAGGGTAATGGTATCTCGAGCGCCGTGCTCCAGTAGCAGCTGCGCAAATTCCCCGGTGGTTTCGCGCTCATTCAAGTCCCAGTAGTTTCCGCTCCAATACACATAGTGAATCGGTCTGTATCCGCTATGGTCGACCACATCAGTATCCGCGCCCGCGGCGAGGAGTGCGGTAGCCAGCCGTAGATTATCGCAGCGAACAGCAAGGTGAAGTGGCATTCCTCCATTTGGGTCGGTTTGGCCGATCAAACCCGGGTTAGTCTCAATGAGACGCAATGCTTCTTCTGTCTCCCGATTTTCGATAGCTTCATGCAAACGCAGATCCACATCGTCACCTGAATCGATACATTCTCGAAGATAGTCAGCAACGGCAACGTGACCACGCTCATCAGATAGCTCGATCAGGGTGCTCACTTCTTCGTAGGGATATGCTTCCCACAGTACCTTGATGGCCTCTAAGGCACCTTCTCTCGCCGCGAAATAAATCGCCGGTGTATACCAGAATTCGAGCATGGCACTACTGGGATCCCGATCAATGTGGGCCTTCAGGGCTTCCGCATCGTTACGTATGGCCGCGCAGAACATCTCCCATGTGCTGCGTCCCTGGGCGGTATTGTCGCACCAGACCGGTTTGATCATTCCTGAAATCACTTCCTCCGGGTCTCTCTTATTCGATGATAAATATGATTCGGTCTGCATTTTTATTCCTCCAGTGATATTCTTTCGTGAGGGCGCCCTTGCCAGTATCGGGCCACTGAGCATTCCTTCCAATGGCGATCTAAGCCGGCTGCGGGCGTCATGGAGCCGTTTTCTCACAGTACCTTCAGGCATATTCAGGAAGTCCGCAATTTCTGTATGAGAGTACTCCTTCAGGTAATGTAGGGTCAGGATTTCGCGAGCGTTTCTTGGAAGGGCCTCGATGAGATTTCTAATTCGCTCATTCTGATCGCTAAGGGCGACATCAGATTCCAAGTCGACACCGTCCGGCATCTGATCGATGAGTTCGTCCGGAAAGGAAGTGGTATTTGCGCTGGTTCTTCTATAGTACCAACAGCGCCAGATAACACGCCGGCGCAACCACGATGGAAAGGCCTCCGGGTTTCGTAAACCATCGAGATGGCGCCAGGCAGATATGATAGCGTCCTGAACCGCGTCCTCGGCGGACATGGTGTCGCCAAGAATACCTAGCGCAGAGGCGTATGCCATGTCCTGAAATCTTCGAACTAGCTCTGAGAAGGCTTCCTTACGTTCGCTTTCACCTAGCCGGATGTCGGTCGCCTTGCGGACGCATGCCGCATACTCGCTCATGAAATCTCCGTGATTTGTGGAATCTAACAGCGCTGTAGATACACTGCATCAGTGGCAGCGTATCATAATGAACCATGCTGAGGAGAAAGTGTTACAGACTTTTTTGGGGTAACCGCTGAAGTTTCGAATCGTCTGGCGGGAAGTGCGCACATCCCGGCGCTGGCATGATGCCTAGTCGCAACCCGATAAATGGTATGATGCATTGAGGTTTAAGCCATATGCTGGTGGGGAAGTCTGAATGCATCAGCCCTCAGATTTGCTATCTCGCGAGTTCGAATCCAGCGTTGAAGATCCTGAGTGCCATCGCGAGTCGCGATGGACCAGCGGAGTATGCCGAATCCAATCGTATACAACCTCACAACGTTACGGTAGTCCACTCCCCGACACCTACTCTTCATACGGGAGGCCACAAACTACGCTTGGACGAACTGTTTGCTGGTGTCTCTACCTAATATGCACAGCGATCGTAAATAGAACTTACGGGGACACGTGGTCCTATACTATCTATGCGAGATGGCATTCGATAGGCACGCAACCGAGCATCAACAGGAGGCGAATGATGTCACCAAATACCGATCATCAGCAGGCCCGACAGGCTTGGAGCTCTTGCATTACTGCTCATTGCCACTGACAGAAATGGTTGCACCTCGGACGTGTAGCTTCGGTCTTCATTGTGGCGGGGTTTGAAAATGCGAGAACAGCTTTGTGCGTTGAGCAATAAAGAAACTGGCGTTGGGTAAGGGAAACTCCGCAGATCTGGCCACCTGCGTTCTCGTTTGCTTCGAGCGCTGGCAGCCGCCGCGGACAACTGGATCAGTGGCTAATGGGCAACCAATTTAGATCTTCCCCTGGTTTTCCCACTTGGCAAATAGCTTCTTCCGGTATTCCTCCGCCGCTTCTCTATTCACGCTGGCATGCTGACCAAAATAGACGAATCCGAGTGCTCGTCGTAGCTTGTCGGACCGATTGGCGTCGGTGCGATGAACTACCATGCAATGGTGCGCGATAACGTCGCCAGGATCCACCACCGCCGCCTCTTCCAAGGCCAGGTCATCGGGGCCGAAGTCCACGATCCCCTGAGAGAAGCCCAGCACTTCGCTCATGGCGTGTGGACGCAATCCTCTGGCGTGGGAGCCATTGATGTATCGTATGCACCCGTTCTCCTCGTCGGCGCGATCTAACGCAATCCAGAACGTCATGGCAGTCGGGGGTTCCAGCATAAAGTAGTACCCGTCCTGATGGGGTGGTGTCTCGTTGCCGATCCGTCGTGCCTTACCAAATAGCTCAACGCCCCTCGGAACTATGTCATCGTCTAGAAAATGGCTGGCCAAGTCCACGAACCGTGCATCTAAAAATAGGCCCCTGAAGTAGGCATCGTGTTTCTGCATGGCCTCAAGCCGAAACATCGTCTCGGGATCGTCCTTGTCTTCATAGAGGACCTCCGCGGGCGTCAGCTCTGGTACAATATCGTTCACGTAACGGGTGAGATTCTCGTGAATGGTTGCTGTTTCCTGCGGTGATATAAATCCCTTTAAAACGGTGAACCCATTTCGATCGAAATCAGCTTTGGCGTTTCGGAAATCGTCAGACACATTCATTCCTTTCCAGTAAACTCCCTGGCACTATCCGTTATCGTGTGATACCGAGTTTTTTCATGCGCGCGATAAGAGTGGTTCGTTTCATACCCAGTCTTGTGGCGGCTCCTGCTGCACCGCCCACGACCCACCTCGTCTGCTCGAGGGTCTTGGTAATATGGGCCCGTTCGACATCCACTAGTGAAACCGCCGTCCCCTCTTTCGCGGGCGCGGCCGGGTCAATGGATAGATGGGCGTTTTGGATTATATCCCCTCGGCAAAGTATTACCGCGCGTTCCATCACGTTATTCAGCTCTCGTACATTTCCTGGCCAGCCGTAATTGGTCAGTGTCTGCATGGCTTCGGTGCCCACACGGCTAACCGATTTACTCATTCTGCGAGCGTGCTGGCCGATGAAGTGATGCACGAGTGTGGGTATGTCGGTTTGGCGATCCCTCAGAGCCGGAATGTGGATGGGGAAGATGTTTAGCCGATAGTAGAGATCCGCGCGAAAGGCTCCGTTGGCCACCTGCTCTTCCAACTTTCTATTTGTGGCTGCGATTACCCGAACGTCCACTTTCAGAGTAACGGTACTGCCCACACGCTCAAATTCCTGTTCTTGCAATACGCGAAGTAGTTTGACCTGCGTTTCGGGGGGCAATTCTCCGACTTCGTCGAGCAGGATCGTACCCCCATCCGCCAGCTCAAACCTCCCCTTCTTCTGGGCGGTTGCACCGGTATACGCGCCTTTCTCGTGCCCGAACAACTCGCTCTCGATCAGTCCGGCTGGCAGAGCCGCGCAGTTTACCTTAATCAATGCACTGTTCTTCCTATCACTCACATCGTGTATGGCCCTTGCAACCAGTTCTTTTCCCGTTCCCGTTTCACCTGTAATCAGTACCGTTGTTCCGGTATCGGCTACCTGCTGAATCTGCCCGTACACGTCCTGCATTGGTGTCGAGGATCCTATGATTTCCTCAAAATTGAACTCCGTTTTTATCTCTTCCTGAAGATACACATTCTCGTCCTGCAGGCGGTTTGTCAGGAGCTCGACCTCCTCAAGCGCATGACGTAATTTCACCTCGGTCTTTTTTCTCTCGGCCACCTCGCTGCGCAATCTGTCGTTGCTTTCGGCCAGCTCGCCCGTGCGTTGCTGCACACGTGTTTCAAGCGTTTCGTTGGCTTCCTGGAGGGCGTTCTCAGCATGTTGGCGTACGGCGACCTCTTTTTCCAGGTTCTGATTGTTCACCTCGAGCCGTCGCTGGAGACTTCGTATTGTCAGATGGGCGGTGATGCGGGCCAGTACTTCTTCATGCTGTATCGGTTTGGTGACGTAGTCTACGGCACCCACCTCGAAACCTTTGATCTTGTCACCGGTGTCTGCCAAAGCCGTCATAAAGATAACCGGAACGTCTCTTGTTGCATCCTGTGCCTTAAAGCGGCGACACGTTTCGAATCCGTCGATGCCGGGCATGACGATGTCCAGCAGGATAAGATCCGGCAGCGCCAGCGTAGCCTGTTCAAGGGCGCTCTCGCCGTCTCGTGCCACGAATACTTTGAATCCTTTGTGGCTCAAATACTTGAACAGGGCATCGATGTTTACAGGCATATCATCGACGATCAGAATGGCATTTTGACCGTCAAGATTAGGATTTTGCATGTCGGGTTAAGCCTTATTGCGCAGATGGTACTCCAGCAAATCGCGTATCTCACGGATCTCGTACTTCTTCAAGAGGGTGCGGAGACGTTCGGAGAAGGCCTCATGTAGTCCCTCATCAACGCCCAACGTGTTCAACTCCTGTTCCATGCCACCAACATCGCCTCGTTGTGCCAGCGCCAACAGATCGTTCAGCACTTCCGCAGACGGGGCCAATATGGGACGTTCCTGGGGTTGCTCCGAAGCGATCGCTGGTTGCGCTGTCCTATGGACGTTGGACCTATCTTCTTCGGTTCTTGTGCAGGCCAGCCGAAAGGAAAAGGTGGTGCCCTTGCCCGGAGTGCTGGATATCTCCAACTCTCCGCCCATCATGCGTACGAATTCTCTGCTGATGGTAAGTCCCAGGCCCGTACCCTCCGCAGATTTTTTCTGATTCTCTATCTGTGAAAAAGGCTGGAAGATCGATTCAAGCTGATCTGCCGCAATGCCTCTTCCTGTATCTTCTACACTGAAACGAAGAGACTTACATTCCTCGCCGACTTCCTTCCTTCCGATGGCACTGTCGTCCGGCGATAGCATCGAGACGGCGAGACGCACTTCCCCGGTTTCTGTAAATTTGACCGCGTTGCCCAGGAGATTGATCAGGATCTGCCGTAGTTTTTGTCCATCTCCACTGATCATTCGCGGCACTCCGTCATTCATCTCAAATGTAAAGGCCAGGCCCTGCTCTCGTGCCCTTACGGTAAAAAGGTCTACGATGTTCTGGAGGCAGTCATGAAGATCAAAATCTGAGGTCCGCAGTTCCATTCTACGGGCTTCGATTTTCGACAAATCGAGTATATCGTTGATCAACTCAAGTAGATGCTCGCCGCTCTTCTGTATGATCGCGGCCCCTTCCTTGTGAGGTGCCTCGAGCTCCGGATCACGATTCATGAGCTGGGTATAGCCGAGTATGCCGTTCAGGGGCGTTCGCAGTTCATGACTCATCCGGGCCAGGAAGTCACTTTTTGCACGATTGGCGGCCTCGGCCGAGTCCTTCGCATCATGCAGTTCCGATTCGGCCTGTTCAATATCATCTACATAATGACCGATAACTTTCTGTGTCGCGTAGAGACCGATTACAAAGAGCGAGCCGAAAATGACCAGGCTGCCGATGATCAGGTACATCCGTATGGTACGCACCTGGCGGTCCACCACGGTTTTGTTCTGGTGCACCGCTATCGTAATGCGAGAATCCGGGTCGACGAGGGTTGATACAATTTCTATCGTGGAGGAGGAGGGATTGTCCCAAAGACCTTCTACACGGTAGGCTTCGCCAACGTACGGCACGCGACCGTCGGCGGTCTCGATGAATTGATCGCCCTGGTACATTCCTATCATAGCGGGGTTGAGGTGGGCGAATACGTGGCCCGTGGTATCAATGGCACAGAGGAAGGACTGCTCATCAAAGAAGCGCATCATGGCCAGGCGTTGCAGCAATTGAACACGCACTTCCGTCATGTCCTTCTGCGGATCGACGTGCCGTACCGCCTCGAGCGCCAGTTGTGCAAGAATGTTATTCTGTTCATATCGCTGTTTCATGATGATGCCCTCGATGTACTGAACTGCATAGACCGTCAGAAACAGCTCCGAGAGCGCAAATATCACTGTAAAGATCAATATGTAGAATGTCTTTATTTTACTGAAACTCGTCATGTTCGTATCCGGTTATACCAGGATGTCTTTGGCCTCAGACTGGCGCCGCAGGCTCTGTATTCCGGCCGCAATGCCGCCGCTGTGTTTGAATATTGCCGTAGCCGCTACCAGTACGTTGGCCCCCGCCGAAACAGCCTTCCTCCCTGTCTCATCGTTAATGCCGCCGTCCACCTCCAGGTCACAGTCGAGATTGCCTGCTGAAATTCGATTCCGGATCTCTGTTATCTTCGGAATTACCGATGGAATGAATTTCTGTCCCGAGAACCCCGGGTTGACCGTCATGGCGAGGACGATGTCCAACTCGGCAAACACGCTGTCCAGCAGGTGTACGGGGGTGCCGGGATTCAACGCTACCCCTGCCTGTTTGCCCTTTTCGCGTATCTGCTGGATCACTCGGTGAAGGTGGGGGACGTTCTCCTGATGAACGATAACGATATCGGTTCCGGCATCAATGAAAGCATCGATGTAGCGGTCCGGATTGTCGATCATAAGATGAGCTTCCAGCGGCAGGCTTGTCACGGGACGCAGTGCCTGGACCACCACCGGCCCCATGGATATATTGGGTACGAAGTGACCATCCATGACGTCGATGTGGATTCTCTCGGCTCCTGCAGATTCTGCCTGTGCCACGGCGTCGCCAAGACGGGCAAAGTCGGCAGAGAGAATAGATGGGGCAATTTCAATCATCTGAAGGCTTCCTCCTCGTGACCGGTGGTGCTTCGTCACCTGTTCGGTAGCTGCTAATTGACTGGTTGGTTCATCTACAGTTTCGAGACGAGTCACGTTGCAATGAGATACCGAAACATGGTAGTGGAAATTGGATGATTCGTTCGAAACAAGATACTTGAAGTGGTTCTGTACACGATCATGGTTGTTTCCATTCGTGTCCACTATCGCTAAGCAGATCTTCAGCCTCTTTCGGACCCCAGGCACCCGCGGGATAGGCTGGAATCCGGGGTGAGGCTTCCGATTCTCAATGATCCCGGACGGGTATCACAAGCCTCCATGCGCTCTCCCCAGCATCCTGCGGCGGGTATGGTTTTGCGTCGGGTAAGTACTCCTCCTGCCCGGAAAATGACCATGACACACGAGCCTGCTCGCCGATCCGCATCAATGTCCCGGAGTCCAGAATGTACGTCGATGATTTTGGGTTCCGAAGGTAGCATTGCTTCTTCCAATGATGAAGGGGGCTCTTCCTCAACGTGTGGACTTACTTCGGTGGTTCTACATGACCGCCGAATTGGTGACGTAATGCCGAGAGGATTTTCTCCGAATAAGCGCCTTCTTGTCGGGACCTGAACCGCGTGTACAGTGAGGTAGTCAGGACATTTGCGGGGACGTCCTCTTCAATCGCTGTCTGAATAGTCCATCGTCCTTCTCCTGAATCGGATACGTGCCCACTATAGTTCTGTAGCTCCTGGTCGTCGCGCAGCGCAATTTCCAGAAGATCCAAGAGCCAGGAACTGACGACGCTTCCATGGCGCCATACCTCAGCAATGTCGTGTAGATCCAGGCTGTACCTATGTTCCTCTGCTACCTTGTCAGAGTCGGCTTGTTTGAAGATCTCGAAACCTTCTGCGAAGGCCTGCATCATCCCATACTCAATCCCGTTGTGGATCATCTTGACAAAATGCCCTGATCCCGCCGGCCCCGCGTGCATGTATCCGGCTTCGGCTTTCGATTTCGAAGTTACATCCTTATCCGGTCCAGGAGACAACGTCTTAAAAATAGGATCCAGATGTTCTACAATCTGCGAATCCCCACCGATCATCATGCAGTATCCTCGTTCCAAGCCCCACACGCCGCCACTCGTGCCCACGTCAACGTAGTTCAGACTGTTGCTCTTGAGCTCCCGCGCCCGGCGAACATCGTCCTTGAAGTATGAGTTACCTCCGTCTATGACGATGTCGCCCTGTTGCATCAATTCGGACAGTTCCGTGACCGTCTCATCCGTAGAATTGCCCGCTGGTACCATGATCCAGGCTGCTCGGGGCGGGTTCAACTTCTGTACCAGGTCCGATAGCGAGCTGGCGCCGATCGCTCCCTCAGCAACCGAACTTTCTACAGATGTTTGATCGCGATCGTAAACCACCAATTCGTGGCCACCGTGTAAGAGACGTTTCACCATGTTACCGCCCATACGCCCCAGCCCGATCATGCCTAACTGCATCTGTTCCTCCTGATTGATTGACTGAACGTCCGAACTGCGGCTACCCCAGATGATCGTCCCAGGCTATGCAAAAACCGCCTCAATAGCCTGCTGCAGTCGATTTAGTCCCGCCGGTACGTCCGACGGAAGATGTACACGAATAATGCGTCGTTTTCGGGTGCTGAGCGCCAGGAAATCTCCAGTAGACTGCGCTTCCTTGAGAACTCCGAATGTAAACCCTCTTCCGGGGATAGGTAGGTCTTCCATGTCGTCGGAAGTGAGCTGAATGTATAGTCCTGAATCGGGGCCTCCTTTGTGGAGCTGCCCGGTTGAGTGAAGAAACCGCGGCCCGTACCCTACTGTGGTAGCGACCTTCTTATTGTCACGAATACATCGCCGTATAGCCTGAAGCAGGCCATGATTCTCACTGTTCATTTCCAAGTATGCGTTTATGGCTACATAGTCGTTCAGAGATATGCGATTAAGATGCCGTTGCAGGCAGGATTCCAGCGATGCACCGGCGATACCTTTTGCGAGCTCTACGGCATTGTGTCTATCCGTGAAGACTTTCAAGCCGTCGGCCTCCATCACAGGAGATTCGGTAGGGACGGCTCCAATGCGTTCATACTCGTCCGTGAGACTCTTGGTATAGTCTTTGCTCTCTTGCACGTTGGGTTGGTTAAAGGGATTCACATTCAGAACGGCACCAGCCACTGCGGTGGCGAATTCCCATCGGAAGAACTCGGCGCCGATGTCGTACCGATCCGGGACCGCGATCCGAATAACGGGGTGACCTCCCATTTCAAATCCGCCGACGATGCGGTCCTGTTCTGGGTCCGGTTCGGATGTGAGTCTTACGTAGACGAAGACACGATCCAGTCCATATACTTCTGTCGTTCCGAGAGGCTCCATATCAACGGGTATCAGGCCTTTGCCAGATTTCCCGGTGCTCTCGGCCAACAGTTGTTCCAACCAGGCCCCAAGGTGGCTGATTCCTGGCGATGTGATGATAGTGACTTTGTCGTGGGCTGATTTGGCCAGTTCCGCCAGTGTGATACCCAGCTTTGTACCTGGATTCTTGTCCGGTGGCGCATAGGCTGCGCAGCTTTGGGCCATCAGTTCGGCACGTTCCAGCAGTCTTTCCGGATCTATACCCATTAGAGCGGCGGGCACCATGCCAAAATTTGAGAGGGCAGAATACCGTCCACCAATGGACGGGACCCCGTGGAAGATGTAACGGAATCCACGTTCCTGAGCATCGATCTCTACCATTGATCCTGGATCGGTAATGGCTATGAAGCGTCGGCCAACCTCTTCCGGTCCGACCACATCCTGAATCCTGCTGTAAAAGTAGTTTCGAAAGGCGTTGGGTTCCGACGTTCCGCCGGATTTGCTGGCGACCACGCATATCGTCTTGCTCAGGTCCAGACGGTCCTTGAACGATTTGACCTGGGCGGGGACTGTGGAATCGAGAACATGTAACTCGGGATAGCCAGGCAGGCGTCCGAATGTCATGCGGAGAACTTCGGGGCAGAGGCTGCTGCCGCCCATTCCCAGAATCAGAATGTCGGAGAATCCGGCGCGCCGAATTTCCTCGGCGGCTTCGCGGAGTCTTGGGATTTCCGCTCTCTGTTGGCCGAATACATCGAGCCACCCTAACCAGAGGTCCTCGTCCTTGGCCGTCCAGAGTCTGGCATCACCGTCCCAGAGGCGCTGAGCGACCTTTACATCCCGAGCCACTTCCATGGTTTTGGATACCACGGATTCAAATTGACCAAGGGACGCCGTGTGGCGTGCCCTCATCTCAGTTACTCGGGATGCTACTGCTTTTTTTTTTCGATGGCCTCGAGCAGTTTGTGGAATGGTTCGGCAAACAGGCGAACACCTTCGGCTACCAACTGCTCGGTACATTCTTCCATGGACACGCCCATGGCTTCAAGCAAGTTCATCGTGTCGTTGGCCAAGCCTATGCCGCCCTCTATGGTGGGGCGTGTACGTCCGTGATCACGGAAGGCGTCCATGGTTGCATGGGGCAACGTATTCACCGTATCCGATCCTATTAGCTCTTCAACGTACCTCACGTCCGAGTAATCGGGGTTTTTGGTGCTGGTGCTGGCCCACAGGAGGCGCTGCGTCCGAGCACCTTTCTCGGCAAGGGCCTGCCAGCGGGCGCCAGCGGTGATGAGCTTGTACGTCTGGTACGTGAGTTTCGCATTGGCAATAGCTACGCTGCCCTTTAGGCTTTGCAACTCTGTTCTCTCTCTGGGGCGCTCGGCACTGGCCAGCTTCTCATCCAGGCGGGCATCAATGAGCGTATCTATCCGGCTGATGAAAAAGCTTGCTACGCTGTTTACGGTGCTGATGTCCCCGCCATTTTCGGCCAGTATCTCGAGACCCGCGATATAGGCCCCCGCCACGGTTTCATACACCGACCGGGAGAACATGAGTGTTACGTTGACGTTCATGCCTTCGGAAATGAGTGTCTGGACCGCCGGGATTCCGGCTTTGGTCGCCGGGACTTTTATCATTACATTTTCACGGTGTACGTCTTCCCAGAGACGCCGGGCCTCCTCGATAGTACCCGCCGTATCGTCCGCCAGCAGCGGAGATACTTCGAGGCTTACGAATCCGTCGCGCCCACCAGACCTGCGGTATACCGGTTGCATTGCATCTGCGGCCAGTTGGATATCTTCTATTGCCAGAGTTTCGTAGATTTCCAGGGCGGCCCGATTTTCCAGCGCAAGTTTCTCTATGGACTCGTCATAGTCCATACTACCGGTAATAGCCTTTTCGAAAATAGCCGGGTTGGACGTAATTCCCATCAACCCATCATTGTCGATCATGGCCTGGAGTTTTCCAGAGGTGATCATCCCCCGCTCGATATTATCGTACCAGGGGCTCTGGCCATATTTCTTCAATTCGACCAGCGGGTTGGCCATCATAATTCCTTTCGAGTTTCCGTATTCGGATAGGCATAGTCAGTCATCACGATACCTCGAAGAAGCGGGACGGAGAATTCTAATCTCCCCCCATTCATTTTCTGCTTCAGACCGCTAACACTATCTTACCGTAGGCTCCAGGGGCCATGACAGCTTCGTGTGCTTTGGAAGCATCACCTATTGCTATTTCCTGACCGACTACCGGATTGAGACTTCCGTTTGCCAGACCAGCGTACAGGCCAGCGTGTATGCCTGCCAGATCCTCTTCCGGAGCGATGAGCAATACCATGCCCATAATCGACGCATCTTTCGCCATTGTATCCCGTGGGTTGATCTCCACATTGCCCCGACTACCAATTACGACGACCCTGCCGCCATGGGCGAGCAGCGGAAGATCCTTCCCTAGATTCTCGTTGGCCAGCATCTCTAGTATCACGTTTACGCCTACACCATTGGTAATGTCCATGATCTCCTGCAAATAGCCCGGATCATGGTGGTCCAACGCATGATGGGCGCCCTGGTCCGCTACAAGCCCCCTCCCGCGTTCCGATCCCGCCGTACCGATAACGGTCAATCCAGCCGCTCGTGCGAGCTGAACGGCGGCTGTACCCACACCACCACTCGCGCCATGTACCAGAACGGTCTCTCCGGCTACGCCCTTAGCACGCTGGAATAATCCACGGTAGGCTGTCGCATAAGCTACAAATATACCTGCGCCCTGTGAGAACGAAATGTTGTCGGGCAGCGCGTGAACTTGACCAGCCGAGCACAATGCCTGTTCGGCATATGCGCCGGAAAGTGTGCCAGCCACATAAACCCTGTCTCCGACCGATACGTTGTCAACACCGGAACCAATGGACGAAACGGTGCCCGCCCCATCCATTCCCGGAGTGAATGGCAGGTCCGGTTTTACGGCATAGGTACCGGCACGAATGTATGTGTCAACCGGGTTTACGCCGGCAGCACTTACTTGAACGACGACCTGTCCTTCACCGGCGATCAGATCCGGCACTTCCTCCAGTTTCATTACGTCAGATTCACCAAACTCGTGGACACGTATGGCCTTCATAGTTCCTCCCGAACATTAGAGTAGATTATAGTAATTGATTGTCTATCAATTTGGGTAATTCTCATTGACCTGTTGTCAGCCTTGCTCGCGTCCGCCACAAAGAATTTCTCGTTTAATGGGCGGATATCGCGCTAGGGACCAGCGACGTGAAACGCCCCGCACTCACTTTACCGATTCAACACTTCGACGATCTCAAATAGCACTTTGGGACCACGCTTCATATTCTCTACGGAAATACGCTCGTCGTTTCCGTGAATGCCCCGTAAATCGTTGTCTGGTAGAATAAACGGACTGAAGCCGTAACATTGTACACCGAGGTCTCTGAAGAAATGACTGTCGGTAAATCCTGATAGGATATTCGGAACCACGTGCACGCTTTTGTGATGACGGGACACGACGGTCTCCACTGCGCTTACAAAGTCCGACTCAAAAGGAGAGGCCCCGTTTCCAAAAGTCAGTATAGGTTCGATGGCTATGGCGTCGTCATCAATCACCTTCCGAAGTTCCTCGATAAAGAGCGAGGGCTCTTCTCCTGGTAGCAGTCTACAATCCAGTTCAGCGGTAGCAATTTGTGGAATGATGTTGATCTTGCTACTGCCCTGCATCATCGTGACTGAAACCGTATTCCGAAGCACAGCTGCGTATTGTGAGCTCAGGCTCAGATCTGCCAGAAATGCCGGATCGTTCACGGCCGCTCGGATGTCCTGGAACTGCCCCCTTCGACTGCCCTTCTGCAGATGAGCTATTCCCTTGAAGTAGGTCTCGACGGCTGCGGTGACCTTCAATGGTGGTGTGTACTCGAGTACGCGTCCCAAGGCCCTTACGAGACGGTTTACAGAGGAATTGGATTTCGGTCGTGATCCATGCCCCGGTTCTCCCGCTGCCCTGAGCCGAACCCAACAGGGGGTCTTCTCCGTGATATCAACGGAGTATAGGGCGGTGCCATTTTCCATCCGGCCCTTTCCACTCTCATTGATGAGAAATTCGGCGCCATCGAACAGTTCAGGATGGTTTTCAGTCATCCAACCGGCTCCCATCCGGCCACCGGCTTCCTCGTCTGCTGTATTGAGTAGGATTATGTCGCGTTTCAGGGGTGTTTTCTGACGGTGAAGCGTGAGAAATGCGACCAGTTCGGCGATGCCGATATTCTTCATATCAAGGGCACCGCGGCCCCAGATGTAACCGTCCTTTATGACGCCACCGAATGGATCAACTGACCAATACTCGCGATCCACGGGTACCACATCACTGTGACTCAATAGAATCAACGGGCGTTTGGAGCCGTCTCCATTCAGCCGTGCGTAGATGCTCTTGCGTCCGGGGTCGGACTCAAATGTCTGAAAGGGAATATTCTCCTTTTCGAAAATCCGCCCCAAGAAATCCGTAGCCCGGTATTCGTTACCGGGTGGGTTCGTCGTCTCTACCTTGATGAACTCACTCAGTAACTGAACGGCCTCCTGGCCGATCGCCTCCCAATCCAAGATTTACGACCTCCCCCGTCAGAGCGATTCCGCTCCCGTT
>JABIQT010000504.1 GCA_018667995.1 Candidatus Latescibacterota bacterium | reverse complement strand
TTCGACTGACTGGCGTCCTCAAATAGCCTCCACTCCTCTATTCTCTCAGATTCGCCTCAAGTCGATCGATCCGATGAAAAGTCCAAATAGCCACCGTGAGATGCAACGTTGCTCGTTGACCTGATACACATACACGATACCCCGGGCACTCGTAAGAGCTTTTGTCAACCGTGTCAGTTGTCGGTTCGTTGCTTCACCCAAGTATAGCAATCGCTCTCTCCTTGAAATCGCGAATAGCTATAGATAGCGTCATGTGTCTGAATTTCGGGACTCCGTAGTTGTTGAATAACCTTCCGTACGGTGGCGAATCTGTGAAACTAATAATCAGTGGTGCTGGTGGCCTCATTGGAAGACAGATCGTATCAGAGATGGAGAAAACCGGTGCGGCCATCACCCGACTCGTAAGAAGAACAGCGATAGCAGATCGTTCCGAAGTCTGTTGGAGGCCTGAATCTGGTGATATAGACGGGCCAAAGCTCGAATCTCACGACTGTGTCATTCACCTCGCTGGTGAGAGCATCTCAGGGCTTTGGACAAAGGCAAAGAAGGAGCGAATCCTTAGCAGCCGAATCAGTGGCACCGATCTTCTTGTTGCTGCACTGAGCGCATTGAAGCATCCCCCGCGGCTTCTGATCTGTGCGTCCGCATCCGGCTACTATGGCGATCAGGGATCGGCTATTCTATCAGAGCAGGACACCGCTGGTATTGGTTTCCTCGCCCGAGTCTGCAGCGAATGGGAATCAGCCGCAGTGAGGGCACAAGAGGCCGGTATCAACGTGATTCGGTTGCGGTTGCCCATGATTCTGAGTTCTCGCGGTGGTGCCCTTGCCGCCATGCTGCCAGTCTTCCGATTGGGTCTTGGAGGAGTCCTTGGCTCTGGATCGCAATACATGAGCTGGTGTTCTCTCGACGAAATTGGGCGAATAGTTCGGCACTGCCTCGAACGACTAGATCTTTCCGGTCCCTACAATGCCGGTACACCCACCCCCATCACCAATAAAGTTTTTACGCAGGCCCTGGGAGCATTTCTCCACAAGCGAACACCACTACCAGTTCCGGAGTTTCTGCTCACCCTTTTGCCCGGAGATATGGCAAGCGAGATGCTTCTCGCAAGTACCAGAATGCATCCTGTGAGATTGCTTGAGTCCGGTTACGTGTTTCAGCATCCGGATATTGCGAGCGCACTCAGGTCTGCTCTATAACCAGATATACATGGTAATTGAGCTATCGGATGGTGTAGCACGTCTGAATTAGGCAACTAATCGGCTATTGCAGCACGGCTTGATTCCTGATGCCGGCAGTCGTCAATGCTTTGGGGGCTATTCGGTATCCCAAGTACAGGACTCGAATCAGGCAACCGATTCCGGCACTGATCGTCCGCGGCTTCCACCTGTTCCTTCCGTACCTGTCAGTCAGGCAAGTACGGCCACCTTCGCGATGTAAACAAAGATCAGGTCCGCCTATAGTATGGCTTGCTGTTAATCTGCTGCTAACGGTACCATCGGTATTAAGGTCTGTCTGGGAACCTTTGGCTGCGGAACGACATTTTGAATCCCGAATACGTGCACGAGAGACTCCAGGATGAAAACAGAAAGGACACCACCTTGCATGTAGCAATCATCGGTAACGGCGTCACTGGCGTTACCGCGGCTACCGGACTCCGGAAGAAGCAGCCAGACTGGCAGATATCGCTGATTTCAGGCGAGTCGACTCACCATTTCTCAAGGCCGGCGTTAATGTATCTGTTCATGGGTCACATGACCTATCAACAGACTAAGCCATTTGAGGATCGATTCTGGAGGGATCAGAGGCTCGATCTGATTCGAGATTGGGTCACGTCCATCGACTACTCCCAGAAAGTGTTGACGCTACACAATGGTGGCCCGATGCCGTATGATAAGCTGTTGATTGCTACCGGATCCAAATCCAATAAATTCGGCTGGCCCGGCCAAGACCTGGCAGGCGTTCAAGGCCTCTATAGTCTTATGGATCTGCGCCTGCTGTACGAGAACGTCAAGAATACCCAGCATGCCGTGATTGTCGGTGGTGGCCTGATAGGAATTGAAATGGCGGAAATGCTGCATTCACGCAATATCGCCGTGACGTTCTTGATCCGCGAGGTGTCCTACTGGGACAACATCATGGCCCGAGAAGAGTCCGAGCTGCTCAACCATATCATTCGCGAGCAGGGCTTAGATCTGATCACGGAAACAAATATGAAGGAAATCGTAGATGATGGCAACGGCCGGGCATGCGGAGTTATCACGG